>CAYYVY010000009.1:0-67213 GCA_964475265.1 uncultured Anaerolineaceae bacterium
CGTCGAGTAAATCTTCTCGATCCAGAATGGTGTGCACGCTTTCTCGAATGGCGGGTTCTAAGGAGAAGTCCCCTTCCAGCAAAGCTTGCTCGGCGCCGCTGCGGACCATCGCGCTGTCCGCACGTCCTCCCAACAGCATCTCTACGGCATCGATGATAATGGATTTGCCGGCGCCAGTCTCGCCTGTGAAGACGATAAAGCCAGGCGCTAGCTTTAGCTTCAAGTCATCGATAATCGCGAAATTCTGAATCCGGAGTTCTGTCAGCATGGGACAATTAAAGACGGATACCTTTCAAACGATAGTAGATTGCGGAGATCATTAGCGCACCGTGCGCTACGGGCCAGATGAAAGAAGGGAGCATACCGCCGAGATGGGCTGCGTCGATTCCACTCGAAGCGAAGTAAAAGCCCAGGTTTGAAAACACGAAGTAGCCCATATATGCGGCAACACCTACGCCAGCGCCGATCGCTGTGATGAGCGGCAAGTGCTGGCTTCGCCTGCGGCGGGTGAACCAGCGCACCACCTCGGCGATCCCGCCACCAACGACCGGTGCGACAAATAAACCCCAGAAGCTCAGATAGCTCAAAATGGCGGTGGCAATCACGACTCCGACGGCCGCTACAACGAAAGCAACGGGCAAATCACGCTGTCGTGCGGTCTCAAAAACCTTCTGCTGTCCACGAATGCACGATTGGCAGCGGTAGCCTACCGGCGTTTGCACAGCACAAGAGGCGCAAATCGGTTGACCGCAGCGATTGCAGCGCAGCCTGGTTTCGCGGTTTGGATGGTTGACGCATACCATTACCTCATCGCTCATCTTTTGTCTCCTGTGGAGGGGTTCCTGTTCATGTGCGTAGTCAAATTACGGTAGAAATAATCCGCTTCTTCGAAACGCACGAAGTAGATAGAGTGTTCGCTCGCACGTACCTCGACATGATCGCCATCTTGCAGCGCAACGGGTGCCTGACCGTCGATGCTGAGTGCAGCTTGATGATCCATGTGAATCTCAACGCGCACCCAAGAGCCCTCGGATAAAACGATGGCTCGATCGACGGATAAATGTGGAGCAACCGGAACAATCAGGACGTTGCGAAGTTCCGGGGGCAAGATGGGTCCGCCTGCCGCCAGCGCATACGCTGTGGAGCCTGTCGGGGTGGCAATGATCACGCCGTCGGCAACGTAGGTCGTAAGATAATGATCGTCGATTTCAGTGTACAAATGCACAGGCCGGGTCATTTCGCCTCTGCCGATAAACGCCTCGTTGAGTAATTCCCATGCTCCCTGCACCTCGCCTGCCCGCATGTGGACGGAACGCAGCATCATGCGTTCCTCCAAACGATAATTCCCCGCTAATACCCGGTCCACAGCCGGCTTCCAATTGTCGTGCGGGGCTTCCGTGAGGAAGCCCAAGTGACCCAGTTTGATCCCCAATATAGGCACACGAGGTGCTGCACAGAGATGACTGGCGCGCAGCATCGTTCCATCACCGCCGACGGCCACAAGCAGATCGACATCACCGGCTAAAACGCGTTTTCGCAGCTCTTTGTCATAAAGCCCGGCAGAGATGGTTGATACGTTGTTGGTTGCGAAGTAGCTTGCGATATCAGCCGCCAATTCACCCGCTGCTACAACAGTCGGGTGTGAGGCGATGGCAACGCGTTGGGGTACAAATGCAGCTAGACTCATCTTTTGTATTATAGCTGAGGGTTACCAAATTTTCGTTTCAGCCCAATCCTTGATCGCAGATTTCCTGGTGCCCGCAGGCACGGCATCGTCTGGGTGAATCGTGCGAGCGATGCGGAATTCGCTGTGCGCAGCGCCGTATTTCGGCAAGGATGTCGAGCAGCTCATTCTCAAGTTCGAAATTAAAATCGACGGCAAATGATTTATCCGCGTACTTGACGATGCCATGTTTGGGGCGGCGGTCGTAGACCTGGCTAACAAGGTAGCAGTATGCTGCCAATTGATAGATGTGCCCCGGGTAGGGTTGAAGGGGAGCTCTTCCGGACTTCAATTCAACGGGAACGATTCCTTCAGCGTCTCGGATAAGATAATCGGGTTTGCCGGAGAGACCCGTTACAGGATCATAAAGCGCGTGTGGAGTGGAGGCAAGCCTCGATGTGTCCAGGTAGACGACTTTGCCAGGCGGAAGACCAACGCGGGTGTATTGTCGACTCGCGACTCGTAGCATGAACAGGCCCATCACGAACAAGATCAGGATAACGATCGGCATGTCTCACTCAAGCGCCAAGGAAGCAAGATATGCGACACCGCTGACAAGCGCCGCAGCTAGAAAAATGTAGCCTAACGTACGCAGACATCCCGTCAAGATGACGGCGCGACCGTGCTGTCCATGGATTTGATTTCCCGTCGACAGACGTTTTTGGGTTTCTTCGGATTGAAATCCTTGCTGGGTGTACCACCAGGCTCTTTGGCAGTATACAAATTCAACGATCTCCGAGGCGCGAATGTTTCTTTCGGCCACGCCTTATTCAGATCCTAGCTTCTTCTCAACCGACTCGAGTGCGATCTTCAATTCGTGTTGTCGTAGACTTGTGGTCAGATCCCCTCGCGTGCGTTCGGTTACACCGCGCACCATGTCCGTCGTCCGGCGTAGATTATCCGTAATGGCATCGGGGAAGTCGATCGTGACGAGTAAGCTGTAGATTTCGTCCATATATCCAAGCAGGCGTTCTGCCTCGGTGAACTCGTCGTGACGAAGAATGTCCAAAACACGACGACGTAATTCTCCCGCTGCTTCGCCCAGACCACTGAGATAGGCTGCATAATCCACATCCAATTTCTTGGGAGAGGGCAAGGGGTCATTCGCTAACAGGGCCTGGACGCAGCTCGCTTCGACATATTCCCGCAGCGCACTGCGTGTGTATCCGGCATGATACAGATCGGGGTATTCGGCCAGAGTTTCCTTGAGCGTGGCGATGAGATCGGTTGCGGCCTGTAATTGTTCCTGGCAGACGCCGAGTTCGTCGCGATGTGCTGCCCGGATGGCTTTTGAGCAATGACGAATGATTTTACGTGTTTGTTGCAGCGCACGATCGCGTGCGGCGTTTTTTATTTCGAGATATTCGCGGATTTCCTCACCGATGGCTTCGAGTTTGTCCATAGTTCACTCATCGTCCGTAGGTTTTGAGTCGGGAGAGTCTGGGGGCACTCCCTTAAATAAATGGTCTGCCAACGAAGTGCCTTCCGGAAGCTCGATTTCACCATGCTCCGCTTCGAAGCGCGTCATGTGTTCCGACAATGCGCGTAGAAGCAACTTGGTGTTAAAGGCGGTCATCACGACTCGGGCGAGGACATTTGCCTGCGCAACCTGCGGCAGGATTTGCGCATAATCGATGATGAACTCGGAGCGTGAATGGCTGATTAAAGCAAAATTGGAATACGTGGCTTCAAGCTGTTGGGGTAAATTGACTCGAATGTGGCCGGCTACGTTGGGTTTTCCAGCACTCTTGGACATAAACAAACTCCAGAGGGAAAGGTCGCCCTCAACCACAAACAATCGGGCTGAGGGCTTGTCGTGGATAACGAACTAGAAGGGGATCTCGTCTTCAGATTCTGGCCCGATCCCGGGGTCCGCATCAACGCCGCCTTCATCACCGCGGCCTCCCAGGAAGCGGATGGTTTGTGCCGTGACCTCGAAGGATGCGCGTGGTTGGCCGTCGTTGCTGGTCCAAATCCGCGGATTGCCATTTTCGTCGGGATTGAGTCGTCCTTCGACCAGGACACTGCGGCCTTTGCGCAGGTATTGATTCACGGTTTCTGCCTGCCGTCCCCAGACCGTCACGCGGAACCAGGTGGTTTCTTTCTGCTGCTCACCGTCGCGTGACCAGGTGCGGTTGGTGGCTACGCTGAGATTGCACACCGCTTGACCGCTGGGCGTGTAACGCATCTCAGGATCGCGACCGAGATTGCCGACAAGAATTACTGTATGGAACATGGGAATTCTCCTCTCCGATGGGGGTTATGGTCTCGTTCCGGCCCGGGTGGCCGTGCACTTCTTACAGTTACCCACCGGCTATAGAACAATTGTACTATGAAAGCGTTGCTTGTCAACATCAAGAAACCGTCGATCTGTGCGGACTCGAGCCCATGTGGGGTTTTCAAATGAAACCCGTGCACGAAGTGTATCGATCTGCAAATCAGCGCGTTTAAAGATCACTAAATGAGCGCAGCGCGATACGGGTAAGCTTTCCATCCTTGACACAATATTAAGAAACGTTTATATTTCATCGCACTTAACAGTTAATGGAGGTTAAGTATGGCGGATAACGAAACGCTCATGAATAAAATGCGCGCTTGGATGGAAATATTCATGCGTCACTCGATGCGTAACTTCATCCGCTATGCAAAGGAAAATGGGCTTTCATTATCCCAGTGTGGTGCACTAATTCACCTTCACCACATTGGCAGCGCTGGGGTTACCGACCTGGGAGATCACCTGGGCGTGAGCAGCGCTGCGGCAAGCCAAATGCTGGATCGGCTGGTGCAACAAGATTTAATCCTGCGTTCTGAAGATCCGGGTGACCGCCGTGTCAAACAGATTGTGCTAACCGCTAAAGGGCAGCGGATAATGGAAGAGGGAATCTGTGCTCGCGTGAGCTGGTTAGCAGATGTATTCAATATGATTAATCCCAGCGAAAAGGAACAGATTGCTAGGGCATTGGATACCTTGATCGAAAAAGCCACACAGCTGCATTCTCCCAACGAACCCGAACATTAAGGCTGAACTTAGAGGAGCAAGCTTACATGCTGCGATTGCGAAAATACCTAAAACCGTACGCCCTTTTCATCGTCTTATCCATTTTGCTGTTGTTCGTCCAGGCAAATGCGAATCTGGCACTGCCGGATTATCTCTCGAAGATCGTCAACAACGGCATCCAGCAAAACGGCGTCGAAAACGCAGTGCCGATCGCCGTCCGCCAGAGCGAAATGGAACGACTGCTAATCTTCATGAGTGACGAGGAATCTGCGCGCGTGATGGACGATTATCTTCTCCTTGAGCCGGAATCCGCGGAAGCCGATGCGTATCTTGAAGATTACCCCATCCTGGCGGCGGAACCCATTTATGTGCGTAAGGATGTCGGTCAAAAGGAGATCGAGGAGCTCAACCCCATCATGGGGCGGTCTTGGTTGGTCGTTTCAAGCATCGAGCGAATGATCGCAGATCCCACTCAAGCACCGCCGATAGATTTGGGTTTCGATTTCGACCCCTCTATGATCCCGGAAGGCATGGATGTTTTCGACGCACTGAAAAGGTTGCCTGCCACTCAGCTGACCATGGTGAGGGACCGAATAGATGAAATGGTCACGGCCCTCGGAGACAGCATGATCACGCAGATGGCCGTCGGCGCCGTTCGACTGGAATACGAGGCGCTCGGTGTTGACACCGGACAGCTTCAAATCAACTACATTCTGCGTGCTGGCGGTTTGATGCTCTTGATTTCGCTCGTTGGTGGCGTATGTATCATCGCTGTCGGCTACATGGCAGCCAAAACGGCTGCCGGAGCGGCGCGCGATATCCGCAAAGATGTGTTCCAAAAGGTGGAACATTTCACCAGCACGGAATTCGATAAGTTTTCGACGGCTTCGTTAATTACTCGGTCGACCAACGACGTGACTCAGATCCAGATGGTCATATTCATGACCATGCGCATGGTCTTCTATGCCCCGATCCTCGGCATTGGCGGTATTATCCGTGCCATCGATAAGAGTGCAGAGATGTGGTGGATCATTGCCGTGGTCGTCGGCGCGCTGCTCAGCGTTATACTGGTCGTCTTCTCGATCGCGCTGCCGAAGTTCAAGATCATCCAAAGCCTGATCGACCGCCTCAACCTGGTGACGCGTGAGCATTTATCGGGAATGATGGTCATCCGCGCCTTCAACAAGCAGGAGGATGAGGCCGAACGTTTTAATAAGGCCAATCGAAAATTGACCGAAACCAGCCTGTTCATCGCCCGCGTGATGGTTACCATGATGCCCGTGATGATGCTGCTGATGAATGGGTTGTCGCTGGGAATCATCTGGGTCGGGTCTCATCAGGTGGCGGAAGCGAACATGCAGGTTGGCGATATGATGGCGTTTCTCCAATATGCCATGCAGATCGTTTTTGCCTTCATGATGATGTCCATGATGTTCATTTTCCTGCCCCGGGCGGCTGTGTCCGGCGATCGCATTGCCGACGTATTGGAAACGGAAATCTCAATTCGGGATCCGGAAGATCCGCAGCAATTTGAGAAGGATTTTCGGAGCAAGGTCGAATTCCGCAACGTCTATTTCCGCTATCCGGGCGCGTTGGACGATGTGCTGCATGATATCAACTTCACAGCCCTCCCTGGTGAAACAACGGCTTTCATCGGCTCGACGGGCTGTGGCAAATCGACGGTAATCAACCTCATCCCGCGTTTCTACGACGTGACTCAAGGCAGCATCTATCTGGATGGCATCGATATTCGCCGGGTCCGCCAGCACGATTTGCGTGACAAAATCGGTTATGTTCCTCAACAAGGTATGTTGTTCTCGGGAACCATTGAGAGTAACTTGCGTTACGCCGATCAGGATGCCAGTGAAGAAACACTGCGAGAAGCCGTCGATATCGCCCAGGCCAGCGAATTTGTCTTTGATGACGAAGAGGGCTTCGATGCGGAGATCGCTCAGGGGGGGACCAACGTTTCCGGTGGGCAGCGGCAGCGCCTGGCAATTGCACGCGCCCTGGTTAAAAAACCCCCCATTTATATCTTCGACGATAGTTTCTCGGCGCTGGATTTTAAAACGGATTCAACGCTGCGCAGGGCCCTCAAGGAGAAAACTGGTGATTCGACAGTGCTGATCGTCACGCAGCGCGTGGCTACGGTCAAGAGCGCGGATCAAATCATCGTGCTCGAAGAAGGCAGGGTGGTTGGTAAAGGCAAGCATCACGATTTGATGCAGACCTGTGAAACGTATCAAGAAATCGCCCGCTCGCAGTTGAGCGAGGAGGAGTTGGCATGAACGATCGTGACCGAAATCCATCATCGCAGCGCAGACCTCGCGGGCTGATGCGTGGCCGTGGACCGATGGGACACGGCGGGCCGATGGCCATGCTGAAGGGGGATCGAGCGCGGGATTTCAAGGGTACGATGCGCAGGCTGGTCCAATATCTTGGTTCGTACAAGACCGCCATCGTGATCGTGATGCTCTTCGCGGTAGCTTCAACGATCTTTGCCATCGTTGGTCCCAAGATATTGGGTCAGGCTACGACGAAATTGTTCGAGGGCGTCATCGGGATCGTTACTGGGACGGGCAGCGGAATCGATTTCGATTACATCGGTCGGATCATTCTGATCACACTGGCTTTGTATCTGGCTTCTACGTTGTTCTCATACATCCAGGGTTGGATCATGGCCTCGATTTCCACGGACATTACCTACCGCTTCCGCAAGGATATTGCCGCCAAGATCAACCGCATGCCCTTTGAATACTTCGACCGAACCAGTCAGGGTGAAGTGCTCTCACGCATTACCAACGACGTGGATACGGTCAATCAGACGCTAAGTCAAAGCCTCTCGCAGATTGTTACGTCGGTCATCACGGTGATCGGCGTTTTGATCATGATGATATCGATCAGCTGGCAGATGACGATAATCGCCTTGCTGATTATTCCACTGTCGGCGGGGATCGTCGTCCTGGTGGTGAGCCAATCCCAAAAATACTTCATGCAGCAGCAGGATTACCTTGGCCACATCAACGGGCACGTCGAGGAGATGTTTGGCGGTCACCTGGTGATGAAAGCCTTCAACGGGGAAGCCGAAAGCATCGAACGCTTCGATGGATTGAATGAAACGCTTTACACATCGGCGTGGAAATCCCAGTTCTTCACCGGTCTGATCATGCCCATCATGAATGTCGTCAGCAACCTCGGATATGTCGGCATCGCCATTCTGGGAGGCTACCTGGCGACCCAGCAAACGATCACCGTGGGCGACATCCAGGCTTTCATCCAGTACGTGCGATCCTTCACACAACCCATCCAGCAGATCGCCAACATTTCCAACGTCCTCCAGCAAACCGCCGCGGCGGCGGAGCGGGTCTTTGAATTCCTCAACGAGGCCGAAGAAATTCCTGACGTCGAATACCCCGTACAGCCGGAAGACATCAAAGGCCATGTCGTTTTTCAGAACGTCCGTTTTGGGTATACCCCGGACGAAATCGTGATCAAGAATTTTTCCGCCGACGTCAAACCGGGGCAAAAGATCGCCATCGTGGGTCCCACGGGCGCCGGCAAGACGACCATGGTGAAATTGCTGATGCGGTTTTACGACGTCAACGAAGGAGCGATCCTGATCGACGGACACAACATCAAGGATTTCCGGCGTGAGGACTTGCGCTGCATGTTCGGCATGGTGTTGCAGGATACCTGGCTGTACAACGACACCATCATGGAAAACATCCGCTATGGAAAGCCCACTGCCAGCGACGAAGAAGTAATCGCCGCTGCGAAAGCCGCGCATGTCGATCACTTCGTACGCACGCAGCCCGAGGGCTACAATCTTGTGCTCAACGAAGAAGTAACCAACGTCTCTCAAGGGCAGAAGCAGCTGCTCACGATCGCCCGCGCGATAACGCTCAATCCGAGTATGCTGATATTGGATGAGGCGACCAGTTCGGTCGACACCCGTACGGAAGTGTTGATCCAAAATGCGATGGACAATCTGATGCAAAACCGCACCAGCTTCCTCATCGCCCATCGTCTTTCGACGATTCGCAACGCCGATTTAATCCTGGTGATGGACGAGGGAGACATCGTCGAGCAGGGCAAGCATGAAGAATTGTTGGCTCGAAACGGCTTCTATGCCGAGTTGTATAACAGCCAATTCGAACACGCCGAAGCAGCGTAACGCCGTCGCTTGATGCGCCGGCGGATCCGTGGCGTAGGATCCGCGCCCGTTGAGGGACCAGACCTTGATTTCGCCTCATCCTGGCACTCGCACGGAGAACAAGGGCCATAGGTCATTAATCGACAATGCGCTTGCCATAACGCCAACCCTTTAGTAGACTAATTACATCCGCTTACTCTATAAAGGGGAGGTTGCTGCAATGATCACCATCCGCCAACTGCTTGAATCTAAAGGACACGCCGTCTGGTTCATCGCACCAGACGCTTCGATTATTTCGGCGCTGGAATTGATGGCCGAAAAAGACGTCGGTGCGCTCTTGGTGATGGAAAACCGGGAACTCGTCGGCATTTTCTCCGAGCGCGATTATGCCCGTGAAGCGGCCACCAAGGGGAACGCATCGCTGGACGAGCTCGTACGAGACATGATGACCCGGAAGGTATATTCCCTCTCGCCCACTGAGAACATCCAGGCCGCAATGACTCTCATGACCGAGGAACGAATCCGTCATTTACCCGTCATCGAAAGTGGTGAGGTGATTGGCGTGATCTCGATCGGCGATGTGGTCAAAAGCACCATCGAGCAGCAGGAATTCATAATATCTCAATTGGAAAATTACATCACCGGCACACGTTAGTCGTTCTTTCGCATCCAAAGACGGTTAGCTGTCGAGGCGATCTCGATCGGCAAACAAGAATCCCTGATGGCAGCTCCCTGTCAAGATCACTGAGAAAAGCCGGAACGTGCACACGCATTGCGGATCAAATTGCTTGCCGGCCAGCAGGAGGACCTCCTGATGCTCCACCTGGAGGTCCAAAGCCATAAGTCTTTCGGTTGTTTAAAGATGAGGATTTAAAATCGATCGGGACCGAAGATGCCGTTTTTACCGGCAATGCGCATGACCCGCCGCCAGCTGTCTCCTTCTCGTTCATCGATTTCATGTTGGTGAAGGTAGTTGCTCTTGGAAATGAACGAATCGAGGTCTTTTTTCAATTCCGCCCAAATTGATTTCTGAATGGTGATCAATTTTTCCCTTGCAGAATGATCGTTCAACTCTCGAAAGGCGATTCGGAAATGCGGCAAACAAAGCCCTTCGGATGCTTCGAACGCCTTCTCCAGTTTTCGATCGCAGATGTACTTGCCCAGTGTAGTGATGTAGCGATCTTCGCATTCCGTCACATAACTGCAGACCGCGCACGATCCGGTAGGGGCAAGGTGTTGTTCCAGCGCCGTTTGGTTGCGCGTTGTGAGGTTCTGCAGCCAACCGCTGCTGCCATTCGGCGCATCTGCCGTCAAGGCTTTGACAACTTCCTCCAGGCCGACGGCATACAACATGGCGATCTCCAGCGATCCACCGATATATTCGGCCGCCCGCGCACTGTGTTGCGCGCACAATCCCCTGCGCTCCCGGAATGCCTGTTGGGTTTCAGGATTGAGGAGCATCTCGGAAAAAATGGAATTTAAATAACGGTCCGACTTCTGCACCAGCAGATTGCACACGGGGCAACCCGGATGCTTGAGTGTGTCGATCAGGTCAAAATAACTGAAGGGTTTCGACTCTTTTTGGCCGCGCCGGCCGATTTTCAATTCAAGGCTTGGTATCACTTGTTTGATTTTCGAATCCATAAACAAACCTCACAACATCGTTTTTCGCCCGGATCACGGATGATTCAACACGGCAAACGGTCCGTACCCGCACACCGTGTTCAAGCTAGATTAATCATATGGCACAGTTCCTTGCCCTGACCTTGCAATTTCTCTACTGTTCTGCAAGCCGATTTACGGCCCAAGAATGCGGGAATGTCTCTTTGGCGATACGGTTGACTGTGGGCGTCAAGTTGTGCGCAGCATGGGTTTGGTTCGGGGCCTGACCCGACATCAAACTGCAACTTATTTCCCCAATCAGCGTATCAAAGGATGAGAAAGGAATCTGGAATGGACACGACGCTCCTGCGACCGCGATGGGTGCGCATCTTTCAGCATGCCTGGCTATTAAATCTCGTCTTGTTCTTGATCCTGGCGGCTATTCGCTGCTGGGGTTTGTTTGGACCGGCTGGTGTGAGAATGCTGGTCATGCTGAGTTTTTTGTTGATGTGGTTCTTGCCTTTCATCTTCTACTCAAATTCCGGACGCAATGCTGCCGGATTGAAGCGCATACAACACACTCGCTGGTTGTTCGGAGGGATGTTCATAGCCGCTCTGGCGTCGTTGATGATCTTTCTCATCGGCTATGGGTTGTACGGCTTAGGAGAGGACAATTGGTATATCAGTCTGCGAGATTCGTTTGCAATCGATGCCACCTTGAAGCAGCTGCCGCGCTTGCAGCTGTTTCTGATCTACACACTTCCCGCCGTGCTCTTTAGTCCGGTCGGTGAGGAATTCTTTTTCCGTGGCATGATCCATGCTTCGGTTGAGAAGAAATTAGGACCACGAGCAGCGACGGCGGTGAATGCGGCGGCCTTCAGTGGTGTGCATCTCTTGCATCACGGAATCAGCTGGACTTCCACAGGAATACAATTTGCTTGGATCTCGGGCTCGCTGTGGTTTATGATGATGTTGGGATTGAGTTGGTTTCTTACACACTGCCGAGAGAAGAGTGGTTCGATATGGCCTGCCGTCGCAGCGCATGCCGCGTTCAACCTCGTCACGAACGTGACGATTTTCTGGGTGTTGCTCTAGATGGCGATCATCTCACGGGAACTATTTTTTAAGTAACGGACGTTCGTAGATAGAGAGGAGAGAATGGAAATGTCTCGAGCAGCAGCGGCACGATTTGTTCTCGTATTGATTGTATTATCCACAGGGTGCAGCCTGATATCTCCTGCTGCAACATCGGATACCGAAGTGTCCTTCACGATCGCCATCGATGCAGGTGTGTTTTCTGCTGAACGCCCGGTACGATTCGTATTCTGGAACGCAGCGCAATTGGAAATCGCGCAGCGGAATGCCAATTGTTCGATCTCCTACGATGCCGCGACAGAAAAGGAAGAAGTCCACTGTCCTGAAGGCGTTGTATACGAGCCGGTCACACCGCACGAGTTCGCTTTCACGCGGGATGAAATTGGCGATCGTGTCGAGCTTACCCCAGGCAATATCTACGTGGGTCAGCGCTATCGTCTTCAAATTTCCGGATTGAGTAACGATAATTGCAATTCAACCTCAGCCAGCGTCGAGGAGATCGCCCGGAGTGCAGAGGTTGTCATTGAGGACCTCATGTGGATGACGACCATGATGGCTTGCCCGGAGCCGCTCGGGCAGTGACGGGCATAGGCACAATGTCGGAATTTATCAAAATCGACGGCGGCCGGAAGTTCAGCCGCCGTCGTGCAATTATTCTGCACGTCAGATTAGTTCATTCCACGCAAGTTCCTCGTCAAGGTTGTCTCTCGATACTCACGTGGTGTGCTTCCCGACCATTTCTTGAAGGCCTTTCTGAATACGCTTGGTTCAGAAAATCCAAGTAGATACGTAATATCTTCCACCGTGTAATTTTCACACAGATACTTCTTCGCCAGCCGTTGGCGCGTATTCTCAAGAAGTTCACGGAAGACGACTCCCTCGCTCTTCAGGTGGTTCTGAAGCGTTCGTACACTCATGGACATATCCTCTGCGATACTGCTCAGCGTGAGATTCTCACTGTCCAGGTGAGCGAGAATGTGTTTGGTTACCGCCCGAGTAGTTTTATCGACACCTTCGATCTCAGCCTGGTATTCCTGCGCATAGCTTTCGAATTGTTCCAGCAGTTTTCGATTTGGCTGCAGCACGGGTGTATTCCCCACACGGAAATCGAATGAGATGGACGTCTGTTTCTGCTCAAACAGCACGGGGGAGCGGAAAATCCTTTCGTATTCGCTGGTCGATGCGGGCTTTGGATAGCTAAAACCAACTTCCAGCGGATCAATTTGTTGGCCTGTCAAATTTCTGCCCATACGTACCGTGCTCGAGAGGGTGGATTCAAAACAATGCCGTGATAGCACGGGTGCGTGCTTCGGTGTTGAAAGGATGATCTTTACCGTTCCCCAGCCAAGAACCGCTCTAGCCTGAATCAGATTTCCGATGATGCTCGAGTAACGGGCTGACTTTTCAGCAGCTTCGCTGAGTGTTCGGCAGTTCATCATCATGTAGCCAAGAATGGACCAACTTCCGGGTTCGGCAAATTCTCCCATGTGCAATCCGAAGTATGGATCGTTGGAAATCCGCACGGCTTCGTCCTCAATGGCAATGTAGGTTTCGATCGGGATACGCACATCGGGATTCTTCACGAAGGCAGGGTTGACGCCCGCGGATCGAAACACCTGGTCGATATCGATTGCGAGATGCGCCAGATAACGAAGCAGCTGTGAAAGCACGGACGTGGACACGGTGATGGGAGTTTTGTTCTTCATATTCATGTCGCATCAACAATACCATGAAGCAAAATGCTGTCAATTTACGTGAATCACTTCACGCCTTGCGCAAGATGTCACGAATCCTGCGGGAATGGTCATTGTTAGACGCCCCGCCAAATACTACAATTCCAATCGAATGCAAAAGATCAACAGGCAGCCCAATATTTTTTATGGCAGACAGGTATCAAGGAGGAAATCGTGGATATAATGAAAAACGACTCTGGGAAAGCGACGAAATCCGAACCCGAATCTCGCAAGCGGCTTTATCTCATGGGCGGTGCGGCTTGCCTCGTTATTGCGCTCCTGTATCTGAGCGCGGCGGCCGTTTACGTGCCCGCCATGCGGCAGGGACCGGCGCCGACCACCGTCCTGGAGTGGTTTGATTTGCTGCAAGCCGATCGTCTCGTTGGACTCTTCTACCTCGGTTTCGCCGATATACCCATCGTGATCCTTTTTGGTTTGGTGTCATTCGCACTGCACACCGCATTAAAGCAAGTGGACGAAATCTGGGCGATGATCGCCGCGCCGTTTGCCTTCGTGGGAATGGCGGTCTATCTGGCCACGAACGTGTCCTTTTCGATGCTTTCACTCAGCAGCGAGTATGCGGCTGCGACAACCGAGGCGCAGCGGTTGGCGACTCTGGCCGCAGGGCAGGCGTTGCTCAGTGTCACCCATGGAACGGGCGGAGTGGCCGGATTGGCCCTCGTTTGGCTGGCCAGCTTGATTTTCTCGATTCTCATGCTCCGCGCGCAAAGGATGAGTAAATCAACTGCCTGGATCGGGATCATCGCCTTTGCGCTGCTCGTACCCAGTTTCTTGTTCTCGGGCTACACCTATGGTGCCTCGTCCCGGATCGGAGAAGCCTTGGCCTTGGTCACCAGCATCGGTGGGGGACTGCTTTCACTGGTGTGGTACATCCTCACGGGCTTGGGTTTGATACGGTTAGGCCGCGCGTAAGTTACGTTCGTTTTTGAGTAGCATTCCGGGTTACATCCCGGAATAAGCAAGTATTCTCGTTAGGGCAGGGAGAATGAAGTATGACAAGTTCAAACGATGTTGGCAATTTCAGCGCCATGAAAGCCGTCGCTTCTGTGACGGGGATTCTTGTGGGCTTGACGGGTTTTGAGCACGGCTTATTCGAGGCGCTGCAGGGCAATGTCTCCATGAGCCGCGGCGTGATCGAAGCCATCGGCTCAGCGCAGCGATTCTGGGAACACGGTATGGAGCCCGCGTTTACACTTGTCCCCAATTTTCTGCTTACCGGCGTACTGGCGATGATCGTGGGTTTGAGCATCATGATATGGTCGGCTGCATACGTTGATCGGAATTTTAGCGCAGGGATCTTGGCACTGCTCGCCGTCGCCGTTTTTTTGGTCGGTGGTGGATTCGCGCCGCCTGTATTGGCCGTGATTCCCGTTATCGCAGCAACTCAGATCGACAAGCCGTTATCCTGGTGGCGTTCACGCCGGCCTTCGCAGACGCTGGATTTTCTGGCGGGATCGTGGAAGTGGGCCTTCACGACTTTCATTGCCCTGGGTCTCCTGGCTGTGGTTGTTGCCATCTTCGGATATCCATTGCTGTGGTTTGTAGATGCGGATGGCACGCTTGCGACCTTGAGCACGATGGGCAATGTCACCTTTTTCGGGCTCGGCCCGGTATCCCTGATTAGCGCATTTGCTCACGACAGTAGGAAACAGTGATGTTTGATAGACTAGAGTCGCGGACTTCGATGAAGATCTACAAAGTGGGATGGTCGTGAAATATAGATACATAAGCGTACCTACAAGAGGCGGTCCGGAAGTGATGCGAATCGTCGAGAACGATCTGCGTCTTCCATCAAGAAAGGAAGCGCGTGTAAAAGTGCTTGCCGCCTCTGTTAGTTTGCCCGACGTCGAGGGGCGTTACGGCCGCAGCCCGTTTGCTCCGAAGCTGCCGTTCGTGCCCGGCTATTCGATTGTCGGCGAGGTCGATGGAGTCGGTGAAGATGCCAAGAATGTAGAAGTCGGAGCGCGGGTTGGTGCTTTGACAATTTATGGAGGCTACAGCGAGTACGTCTATCTCGCCGCAGATCAGCTCATACCCGCCCCTAAGACGGTTGACCCTGTGGAAGCCGTGCCTCTCATTTTGAACTATATCGTCGCCTTCCAATCTATGCACCGATCTGCGAAAGTTGCAGCCGGTGAAAAGGTACTCGTCATCGGAGCCAGCGGTGGGATTGGCACGGCATTCTTGCAATTGGGCAAACTGGCCGGGCTTAAAATGTATGGGCTTGCCTCCAAAAGTAAACATCACGTACTCACTGAATACGGTGCAACACCGATCGACTACCACTCACAAGATTTCGTCGAAGTGATCCGCCAGGCAGAACCGGATGGTCTCGATGCGGTCTTCGACGGTATCGGAGGGGATTACATCAAGCGAGGTTTTTCTTTGCTGCGCCGTGGTGGCGTTTTCGTCGGATATGCCAATCCCTTCAGCCTTTCACGCACGTTTCGCTTTCTGGCGCAGATTGCGCTCTATACCCTGCTGCCAAATGGAAGGAAAGCGTCGTACTATAGTACGGGACGATCCTTTCTCAACCGACGCCCTTTTTTGGAGGACTGGGCTATGCTTTTCAGACTCTTGGAAGAGGGGAAAATCCGTCCGATCATCATGCAGAAATTCCCTATTCTGGAAGCCGCGCAGGCAAATGCGTTGTTGGAAAGTGGCCAGGTCGTCGGAAATATCGTCCTCGTGGCGCCAGAAATCGCGTAGGGATTTCCAGTGCCACATCAATCCATGATCAACATAGGTGTCAATATGAAACCAATTCAATCAGAATTTATCTACAACGGATTGTTTTTCTTGTTTATCTTCATATCCGGATTTTGGGTTAGCCGCACTGGAAAGCCTTATGGCGTTGCCATCTTTACGGTCCACAAATTGATCGGGTTGGCAGCGGGTATCTATCTCGGTGTTGGAGTCTATCGTACGCATCAAGCGGTGCCTCTCGGCGGTACAGAGATCGCGGCGATCGTGGTCACGGTTGTATTGTTTATCGGCACTGTAATTGCCGGGGGGTTGTTAAGCACAGAAGAGCCTATGCCGACCTTCGTCTCGCTGATACACAAAATCTCCCCTTATTTCATCGTGCTTTCCACGATTGTCTCTTTGTATCTCCTGCAAAACCGCAGGTAATGGTACACGCTAATAAACGTCTGAAAAGCATGCATGCAACCATGTCCCTCCCGGGCTTGTTGCTGTTCAATGTGATCTTTTGTCACACGCTACACACTGCTAGTGGTTCTGGCCAAGGAGATTTTCCTGTTATCATAGGTGCAGTTCTTACACAATAGCAGAGGGTATTTGCCTGCCAGTTTATTCACTGGAGTGATAATCATGAAAAAGTATCCGGTCATCCAACTCTTTTCGCTTATTCTCTTGGTCAGCACCATGACATCGGCTTGCAATCTCCCCGCAGCTGAGCTCGACTCGAAAGAGGATGCACTATTGGACATCGCCACAGAGACGCCTTTTTCTTTTACAACCGAAGGAGGTGAGGGGGATGGTGAGGATGACCTCGGCGATGAAGAAGACGAATCCTGCCCGGCGGCAAGATTCCGTATATCTGCGGACCACGTCTTTAATTTCAGTCCCGGACGAGCGACGGATCAGATTCTCGTGGATGGCAGCACATTGCCGGGGGTGAGTTGTTACTTTGGTGTGAGGGCTTCGGAAGATCAGCCGGGAAAATGCAGGATCGAATACACCAACGATGGGTATTACCAGACAGATGCAGACAAATGCAATCTCACCGGACAAAGCCAAGCGCTGATCGAAGTGACTGCCGGTTGTGAGGGGGATAACTACGTGCTCGAGATCTCGGATATCCCCGATCCGGATGCCGGGATCGGGGGAGTGCTCGATTGCCCGACGGTGCAGAAAACATTTCCTAACGTTACCTTTTACCCGCCGACACTTACAACTGTAACGTTTCCCACGTCGGAGAAGTCGTATCTCGCCACAGAAAATGGACCCAGCCCACTGGGTTTCGAGTATGTGAAGAACTGGGATATCGAAGTAATCACCAAGGCGCCGTGCGAGGAGATTAAATACCTGCAGAAGTATGCCGAAGCTACCCAAAAACAGATGGAGCTCTATGAAGAGCTTGCAGATGAAGCAACGAGTGCAGAGGATCTCGATCAGCGTGTTAAAGCTGCGATGGAAGAATACTTCCATAACGAGATCGACGCCGGAACCATCGAGAATGTTGAGCCACCAAAATCCGCTGGGCATTATGACCCTTGTGTAGAGAAAAAAATCCACGTCAACTATTTTTGTACGGGCACACAGATTATGCCCCCGTTATGTGGGTGGCTGGACGAAGGCCTCGACGTCCACGAGCAGACACATCAAAGCGACGCTGCCGCGGATGCCATGGATACCTTTACGTATTGCAATGAGGAAAGCCCAGCAGAAGCTAAAATCGCCTCCAGGTGGGAGGTGAATGCCTACGGGAAGCAACTTGAGGTATATAACGAGCTTCTCGATATATTCAGGGACCTGTTCCCCGAGTGTTTTGAATAATACCGACAGCGAGACCTTGTACGAAAGCTATACCGAAATATCGGTACGGCAATCTCTCAACCGCAACTGAATACCACTTCAGTTGCGGTTTGCTATTACGTTCATCAACACCATAGTGTAACAGCGATGGCCAGCATGCATTGAATCTCGGCGTTCATGACCGTGCGCATGAAAAGTCAGCGATGGTTCTGGATCAAGCCGTCATTTGCTTTGCGGCTAGTTTCCGATTTGCCAGTTCAACGGATGTCACGGTGACGAGGATTGCCGCGCCAAAGAAGAAATATAAGCTGCGTCCGCCAAGACTTTCCAGCAGCGGTCCGCCAACGAGCCCGCCTACCGCCATCCCAATTCCGAAAACCATGGCGGCGAACAGACCCTGGGCGGTCGTGCTCAAACCTGGCGGAGCGTTTTCGTCGGCGTAGGACACTCCCGCCACCCACATCGTGGGGAAATTGAGCCCATTCAGAAGTTGGATAAACAGGGCGATGATGGGGGATGTGGCTAGCGCGAAGAGAAACATGCGCAGGGACGTCAGGATCATCGACAATATCAGTAATCTGTACGATCCGAATCGCTTGACGAGTCGATTGCTGAAGAACACGATCGGGATTTCAGAGATCGTGCCGACCGTTAGCGCGAGTCCCATGGTGGCCTCGCTCGCCCCCAATTCGTCCATGTAGGGGAAGAAGTAATTGTTGATCGCGGAGAGCGATAATCCGCCTGCAAAGGCCACGATCAAGAACAGGACCCAGCACGGATCGGCCAGTAAGGAACGAATTTTGCCACCAATTGGATTGTTGTCCTCAATTTGGCCATACTCTAATTTCTGGCTGATGAAGAAATTCAGCAGGAACAATGCGGCGCAGCCCCAGAAAGCGAACTTCAAACCAAAATTCTGTACGATGGTTCCCGACACCGCCGCGGCCAATCCATAGCCGATCGAACCGCCGACGCGAACTCGACCGTAGAGTTCTTTCTCGTCGGCCAACATGTGCATGGTGGCGCTGTCCACGAAAGGTGAGATCGGGGCGAAAAAGGCGTTGAGCAGGATGGCGATGATTAAAATTGGCAAGAAGGTCGATGCGAGAGGATATATCACCAGCATCGTGATTCCCAATATAATCGCCAGACTCATGATCAAGCGGTGGCGGTGCGTCGCATCGGCGAGAGCCGACCACAACGGTGCGACAAAAAAGGTCACCAATGGCGTGATGCCCGTCAGTATGCCGATTTGTGCACCGCTAAAACCCAATCTCTGATAGTAGAGCACGATGAACGGCGACACAAAGGCCGTGGATGCAAAAAGTATGAAATTGAAACTAAACGGCCAGATTTTCTTCATCTTTGTTCAGGCTTTCGATTGGAGCTAGTATAGATCCCAAGTTGCCTAAAATACGGAGGTGCGGCTTTGGATTAGCCGCACCTCGATTTATGCGGAGCCCACATTATACATTAACGCGTGGAATTGAGACGCGTGATCCGCTTATATGCGCAGACTCCGGGTGTCCGATACAGAATGGACGTGGGATTGAGCTGTCTGCGCTTTACTCCGGATGATTTATTCTCGTCTGCGGGAAACCCTGCCGGCACCCCGGCTGCCGCCGCCCGTGATGATCATCGCACCGATGGCAAAGCCCAAATCGTACCAACCGCCGTTGTTGTAGACTTCGTACATACTCACTTTTTGGTTGAAAAGCGAGATCACGAAGGTCACAGGAGCGATGATCCCGTGCCACAAGCCCTGCCAAAATCCTGCCACCTCTCCTTGCGGATTTTTTATATCCTGCAATTGGTTCGGCCCAGGCGCACAAGCGGCCAGCGTCAGTAGAATCATGATCGCCAGGATAACCAAGAGATGTTTCTTCATCATTTCTCTCCTCCTTGATGATAGGATCTTTCAAAGACTTTGCGGGTTGGCCTTTACCCACATCATTGTAAATGTGAATTCAGCTTTCGGCACGTCCATTTGGGAATACATATTATGCCTTATTTACGGTTCGGCAGTAGAAGCGGAGCGATGCTTTCGGTCCAGGCGTGAATGGCATCCCAATTGCGGTGGTCGCCCTGCGACCATACACCCAATACAACGCTGAGCCGAAACAACAGCCGATCTTTAAGCGCCGGCACTTTGCGGATGTCCAGGACACCGGCGAAATAACCTTCGGCGACCGGTCTGACCAGCGCTCGGAGTGGATCGAGGAAGGATTCAGCTTGTTTGAGGTACTTCCCGTTTCCAATGGCCAACGTCATGCACACCAGGAAGACGGCGCACGGTTTTTGGTTTAACGCAGTGTGGTGGGTGCGAACGAATCGCAGCGCCTCCGGCAACCATTGCTTGTTTTGGATTGCACTGCCAAGGACAACCGCACAGTATGGATTTAGGTCGCGTACATGCTGCATCGAACAGACATCGACCTGCGCAGTCCTTTCCGCCAGAGTCTTGCCGATGGCTTCTGCCACACCGGCGGTTGAACCAGTCCGGCTGGCATAAGCTACGAGGATCTTGTTTGTCATTTCGTAGACTCCTAAACCGCTAGAGAGGCATCGCGCCCGAGTTGGAAAAACCTCCGCCCGAGTTGAACGTACCAGATCACATATCCCGGAAGACACAGGAATAATAAGTATGTCCCGACGACCGGCACGAAGAAGAGGCACACGGCCAGATTGGTGAGGATGCCGACGTAGGCCGTCGCTTTGCTGAAGAGCTTGCTGCGCAGCATCAGCAGCGAGCTGATAAGCAGTGATAGGCCTCCCAGGAATGTGTTGGCCAGATAGGCCGTGCCATTGAATTGCGCGAGCGTAGCTTCCCCAGCGGCCAAAAATCGGTTTTTCACCAGATCGCTCGTCGCTGCAGCATAACCGTCACTCAGGGTGAATAATTCTGCTATGGGTCTCGCCGGCACGATTAATATAGCCGCCAACAATCCCAACACCAAGGCGATCAATGCATACGATTCGTTGACCTGCTTCAAGGAAACGTACAGGGTAAGAAACAGCAAGAGCCCGATGAAGTTACTGAGAAACAACAGGAAATCCAGCGACATCAATCCCCCGAAGCGGTCGCTTTGAAGCGTTGCGTAGATTTCAAGCGTGGAGGCCGATCCCGGTGTGTACGGCCAGATGGCGAAGGCAATGCCTCCCAGGACGATCAGCAATTCCAAGATGATGGCCGTAAATCCACCGATTTTATAGATGTCCTTCCAGCGAGGATCTGCGGAATAGGTGTTTTTTGTATTCATGGGTATCCATAATCTCCTTTTAATTTCCATTGATGGTGGATGAATGTATATCTCGTCGGATTGGCTATTTAGATCGGAGCGCTTCTCCCCAGTTGGAACAACCTGCGTGCGATCATTATGTTCCACACGAAAAGCAGCATGGCCGAGAAGGCTGAAACATACAGGCCCACGACCGGGAGAAACAAGCCGAAATCGAGGATGCTCGAAACAATACGCACGCAAGCCGTGGTCCGATTGAAGATCGTGCTGCGCAGCATGACGATCGAGAGGATCAAGCCCGTAATCGAACCCAACAGGTAACTGACCATATAGCTGGTGCCGTGGAATATCGCCAGAAGACCCTCTCCCGCCGCCAGGTACAGGGTCTGCTGCGCATCGGTTGTGGCCGTCGCGTATTGGCCGCTGAGATGCAGCATTTCTAAAGCCGGTCTAGCCGAGAAAAGCGCCGCGGATCCCGCGATAGTGAGAGCGATGTACAGCGCCATTAACGCGGGATCGGTCCGCCGCAGGGCGACGTACAAGGCCAGCGACAGGGGTATCGCCAGCACTCCATAGACGATGAACAACACTTCGAAGGACAGTAATCCTAATAATGCGTTGTCTTGAAACAGCTCGAACCAGCCCAGCGCCGTGCTCGGAGGCGGCTCGATGCTGAAGACGGCGATCTGTATGGGGACGATGAAGATCATTAATACAACCGCAATTGCGGCGATCCTGTAAAGTGATTGCCATTGAAAGTTACCGCTTTCTTGATTTGATTTCATCATTGTTTCTCCCTTTCGTGTTCGCAATTCACGGACAAGAGAACGAACCCGCGTCCGTGCAGGTAGCGCAGCAATCCGATGACGCCGGATTGATCGGTGTGGACTTCCAATCTTGTGCTTTGGGCATCCAGGCACTCGACTTTCACTCGCAGCGGGCTGGCGCCGCCGATCTCTTGCGAATCGATTCGTCCACGAAGCAGGATGAAATAAGTTTGCACATCATTCATGCTCGACCCTCTTGCGAAACCACATCAGTCCAAAGCAGTGATACTGTGACTTCATTTTAGAGAGGCAGTCTCACAAAGTCAGCGGACGAAAGATGTATTAGTTGGCAACTTCGAGGGGAAAGCGGATTACTCGAAAGTGTAATTGCTTGCTCATGAAATCGCAGCTAGTGAAGTCTGAGTTTGTCAGAGCAGACCCAGTTGACGCGCCCGTGCGACCGCCTGTGTGCGGCTGTTTACCCTCAGCTTTCCATAGATGTTGCTGCTGTGCTTTTTTACCGTATGCAGTGTAATCACGAGGCGATCGGCGATTTCGTGATTGGACAAACCTTCGCCGATCAATGCCAGGACTTCCTTTTCGCGCTCACTCAGCGTGTCGATCAAGGCGGACTCTGCGGACTTGGGTATGGCTGCATCTTCAGCGACCAGCTTCTCCGGGAAAGCGGCTACGATGCTCTCGACGTACTCCGGGCTGGCGTTTCCGATTTCGCCCCGCGCCAACAGGGTCGTCAATGTATCGAGCAGTGGGGTCCCTTCATCGATGAAGATGCTGATAAATCCTTCCGGCTCGGCTAATTCCAACGCCTGGATCGTGTCCGCAGCGCTTTCTTCCGTATCACCGATAACGGCATGCATTTGGCCGCGAAGTAGAAGCAACTCCAACCCGATGAGAAGATACTGACGCTGCAAAGCTTCTTCGACGATGAGGTCCGCCAAGGCAATGCCGGCCTTTAAGTTTGCCATCTCTTGCTTGGTCCGCGCTCGGTACAGCAGGATTCGAAAAGCGCTGGTATAGAGCGCCCCGGTGGGCGGGGTGATGATCTGGTAGGGGGCTTGCTCTGGGTGGTCGAATCCATCCTGGAAAGAAAAGCCCAGCGGTGTGAGGATCGCTTCCGCTCTGGCAAGGCGGTTGCGGGCCAGGTGGATGCGGATTTCCTGGGCTAATGCTTCCTCACGCACTGCCGTTGGTGCCTCAGATCGCATCATGCCTGCGACCTTCTGGATCTCTCGATCGGCTGCTTCCAAATCGCCCTCAAGTTGATGTAGTCGGGAGAGGACCACGCCGTAATACACTTCCGCATCGCTGTAGCCGCTCAACTCGCTCACGCGGATAGAGCGCTGAAAATATTCGAGCGCCTTTTCCAATTGGTGCCATTGGTAATGAACCACACCAAGTTCACCGTATACAGCGGTGCTGATCGGGGGCAAAGATCCCGAACGCTCCATGCGTTCGAGTCCACGAGAGACGATCTCGAAGGTGAAATGCAGCTGGCCGTGCTGGATGGCCATCAGTGCCAGACCGGAAATGCCCAGCAGTTCGTAAACCGAATTGCCCACCGCCTCGCCGTAATGGATGATCCGTTGGAATGCTTCCAGAGCGTTGTCGTATTCGTCGAGTTGTTGGTAGACGCTTGCCAGTCCCAAATCGATCATGCTGCGTACGCGTCCGTCATCCTGGGAGACGAGCGCAAAAGCTTGTTGCGCCAATTTCAAGCCCTCTGCCGGCTTTCCCTGTGCGTTGAGCAGCATAACCTGCAGCGCGAGCCACTTTGCCTTGAGAATGGGATTATCATCCCCGATTTTGCCTTCGGCGTGCATTTCCTGCAATCGATGCAGATACGGAGCCGCCTGCGAATACGCACCGCGTTGAATGTACATCCAGGCGAAGGCCAGGTTGGCTTCAGCACTTTGCTCGCACCAGGCGTGGGGGATCGCTTGCAGCCAACCGTCCACCGTTTTGATGTGCCATTTCATGAGCATATCCATGGCGTGACTTTCGATCAGGCGCACGGCCGCAGCATAATCTCGAGCAGCCAGGGCATGCTCGATGGCTTCGCTGGGCATGTCCATTTGGACGAACCATTGGCTGGCGCGTTGGTGAAGCTCGGCTACGGAATCCTGAGCGAAGTCCTGTAAACGATCGCGCAGCAGATCGGTAAACAAGGCATGATAGCGATACCAGCGCTGCTGGTCGTCCAACGGGATCAGGAACAAATTGGCGCTGTATAAGTCTTCCAGCAACGAGCGACTGTCACTGCGTCCCGTAATTGCATCGCACAAATCCCCGTTCAAGCGATCAAGAATCGAAGTTTGCACCAAAAAACGCAGGATATCTGGCGCTTGCCGGCTGAGGACTTCCTCGCTCAAGTAACTCAGGATGAAGCGGTGGCTGCCGCTCAGGTTGGTGATGAATTGGGAGGGGTTCTCTCTGTCGTGGATCGACAAACCGGCGAGGTGCAGCCCGGCGATCCAGCCTTCCGTGCGATCGACCAGCTTGCGGATGTCGCCTATCGAGAGGGAAAGCCCCATTTGCTGATTGAGGAATTTTTCAGCTTCCTTCTCAGTAAAACGCAGATCGCCCGCTCGAATCTCGCTCAGTTTATCACTGGCGCGCAAGCGAGCCAGCGGCAGTGAGGGATCTTCCCGGGTGATCAAAACGAGATGCAGCGGCAATGGAAGATTCGAAATCAAGTCTTCCAAAACATGCAGGATGTATTCATCTTGGATCACCTGGAAATCGTCCAACACCAGCAGGAACCGTTTCTCGACGCTGAGGATGTCACCGATAAGGGTCGTGCTGAAGACCTCGACGGGGGGGAGTTGTCCTGCGCGCAGCACCCCTTCGATCTCGCTGCCGATACCGCCCTCGATTTGCTGTAAAGCAGCGATCAGATAGGAAAAAAAGCGCCCGGGGTCGTCATCCGCCGCATCGAGGGAGAGCCAGGTCATCGGCCAGCGAACCAGCGAATCGATCCATTCGCTGACGCAGATGGTCTTACCGAATCCGGCCGGTGCCGAGACAAGTACGATTTGATGTCCGCATTCCAACCCTTCGGTCAGTTTCCGAATCAGGGATGTACGTTGGACCCACTTCCCGGGAAGGGATGGGCGATTCAGTTTCGTGGTTAAGAGACCCGACATATCTCACGCATCATTGTCTTTGCCTTAGTTTAACAAAAGGCGATTAAAAGACTCTATCTCATCGAATTCATGCTTGTGTACTCTCCCGGGCAAGCCGGAAGAGGCCTCGACTGATCAGCACCCACCAAATCAGCCAGCTCAATCCGCCGACGGGTATGAGTATCTCCGACAGCGTTGCGTTAATGACCAGGCTGAGACGACCTACGAGGGTGATGAAGAATCCAAGTATGCCTACATACGCCGTCGCCTTGTCGAACGTCCCGTTGTGTAAAATTACGATTGAGATGATCAGGCTGGCGATTGCAATGAAGAAGTAGCCTATCGTGTCGATCGTCGCCCGTACGGGAGCGCCTAACGTTTGTCCCACGGCTAATAATTGATCTCTTTGGACTTGAGTCGTCGCTGCTGCGTATTCATCGCTGAGTTTTAGCATCGTGGATCCCATATCGGCACGCGAGGCGACGAATACGGTGATGCCCAGGAGGGCGAAGAACACGGCAATCAACATGATCGATTCGTTCGCTCGTCTCAACGCTATATAGAGCGCCAGAAACATGACCCCCAGCAAGGCGATGGAAATCACGTCGAAGACGTTGAGCGCCAGCAAACCGAGTAGCTTGTTGTCCTCGAACAAGGAGAACCATTCGAGCGCTTGGGTCGGGTATTCGTCACCGACCAGAATTACGCCGATGACCTCGATTACGTATGTGGCCAACGTAATCAGCGGGGCAATCACACCGATCCGATACAGCAGATTCCATGGATTGGTTGTTGTTTGGTTATATTTAGGCATGTTGTGTTTCTCCGTCTTGGAGTGCTGTTATTTCATTGCTCGTTTACTTTTGTATATATAAGTATGGGGGAGAAGTATGTTCTTATCAAGATTAACCCGGGCGGATAGTGAAGTGGGTAGAATGATTGAGTCTATAAAAATTTGGGGAGAATTCAAAATCCGCTCGATGAAAATTCGGTATAAAGAACAACAGCGGCCCAAACGACTAATTTATGTATTTCGAGTTGTCGGGGGTACTCAGCACAAGCGAATCAAAATAACCTGAAGCTGGAGAGCTTTAAGCGGCAGTTAACTAACGAGTCATCTCATCAATCTCGCGGGTTCGCAGGCCGATGAGCACACATACCGCGATGCCGACGAGGACCGCGATCATACCTGCTGGCGCGATCGTGACTTCCATGGGTCCTGTGGCGCAGGGTGCTACGAGTCCAAAGTTGTGCGCGATGGCTCCCCCAAAAAACATACCCAGGATGAAGTAGGCTGCATCCCCACTGCCTTCCCCTGTGAGGATGAGCTGCCGTGTCGGGCAGCCACCTGCCAGCGTGGAGGCGATCCCGACCAGGATCATACCCAGGAAATTCCACAGATGTTGGCTTTGAACGACGGGTTGATTGGCAAAGCCAATATTAATTTGTCCCAAGAATGTATTCGTCACGAATGCAGCGATTAATAGACTGAGAGCCCCGCTAAGCAGGTGGGTGTTTCGTATGAGCACAACATCACGAATCGATCCCATGATACAGAAGCGCGTGCGTTGGCCCAAAAATCCGATCGACAATCCTGCAAGCAAAGAAAGCCACACAGCGGCGTGCATCGATCCTGAACCCACATAGCTGGAAAAGATGGGACCATCTTCCCCGACGCGTGGTTGAAAGATCAGCAAGAGCAATAGGCCGATCGTTCCGATCGGAACGAACCAGCTGAAAAATGCCGGCAGTATCCTGGTGCGGCCAGGTGTGTAACCGGCTTTAAGTAACCGCACGCCGATGCCAACGCCCACTCCAAATCCTGCGATGCCTACAAGTGCGTTCAGATCGCCGCCGGCAAGCCGGAGTAATGCTCTCAATGGACAGCCCTGGAAGGCTAAGGCGCCGATGGCTGTGAAAGAACCCAGAATCAAAGGTACGAGTGAAAGTGTTGTTGCCCGGTTGCGATGCTCCGAAAACAGCTTGGCGGTCAGATAGGCACCCAACACGATGCCTATGATCTCGGGACGGATGAACTGCACGGCACCTTCACGGTGAAAGCCCAACGCGCCACTGATGTCGCGTAAGAAGCCTGCGATGCAAATGCCCATGTTGGGTGGATTACCGGCGTAGACCAAAGCAGCGGCCATAACCCCGATAAAAACTCCGGCGAAGACGACTCCCCGCTGGGCGGCAAAGAAGGCTGTTAGCTTATCTCGCATCGTCAATTCCTCTGGAAGTCGGTTTAAATGTCGAATAATCCCTGGGTTTCGATCCGCAGGGATTGGACCAAGGATTCGGCTCGATCTCGGTCGCTTTGGGCAATACGGACGCAAACCCCACAATCCGAGCTCAGGTGACGAGGCACGGGAATTAGTTTCGAGGCGACCCCGGTTTTTTGCAGGATTTTTTCTAACTTCAGGGCATGACTTGTCGAATAGACCAGAATCACTGTGTACGCTGCGCTCACTGCCTATCCTTTGCCATGATGCGTTCTATATTGAAATGAAGCCTTCCGTTTTTCTGACTTAAATGTTGGACGGCAGCAACAGCAGCGCTTACATCTTCGTGGGTATTCATTGCGCCCAGACCGAAACGGACGGTGCCTGTCGGGAATGTGCCCAACGTCTTGTGCGCCACCGGCGCACAGTGCAGCCCCACACGGCAAAGGATGCCGAATTCTTCATCCAGACGAAGGCCAACGTCGGAGGGGGGCAGATCGGCAATATTGAATGAGATCGTCGACGTTTGGAATGCTGCTTGTGCCCCGCCATACAGCGTGACACCTGGAATATCAAGCAGACCATCCAACAGCGTCTGAGTTAAGCTCATCTCGTGCGCACGAATGTTTCCCACGCCTTGCTGCAGCACCCATTGGATTCCGGCTTGCAATCCTGCAATGCCAACGCCGTTGGGCGTTCCGCTTTCACCCAAATCGGGTAAGAAGCCGGGATGTTCTTCCAGTTCTGAGCGGCTGCCGGTGCCACCCCGCTTGAGCGGTACAAAGCGATCGAGATCGACGCGCTCACCGACAACCAGGCCGCCGGTTCCCATGGGACCGAAAAGTGATTTATGTCCCGTAAACGCCAACAAGTCGATCATGTCGGCTTGCATGTCGATGGGATGGGCACCTGCGGTTTGAGCGGCATCAACCAACAGGAGCAGCTCACGTTGGCGGGCGATTTTGCCAAGATCTGTAATGGGCAGAATCGTGCCGGCGACGTTTGAGGCGTGATTGATGGCCAGCATGACGGTATTGGGGCGAATCGCTGCGGCAACATCGGCTGGTTGCAGAAAGCCTTCTGGAGAGCACTTCACAACGGTTAACTCGAGTCCGATTTGTTCCAGAGCCCGAAGTGGACGCATCATCGAATTGTGTTCCATGCTTGTGGTGATCACATGGTCGCCCGGTCGTAGATAGCCACATAGCGCCAAATTCAGGGCCTCCGTTACGTTGGCGCCGAAAACCACTTTCAGAGGATCGTCGACATTAAATAACTGTGCGACGCGTTCACGCGTTTCGAAGACCACGCGCGCGGCCTGCACGGCCATACGGTGACCGGATCTTCCCGGATTGGCGCCTAGCTCCGTCATGAAATGAACCATGGCCTGGCTCACCGCGATCGGCTTGGGCCAGGACGTCGCTGCATTGTCCAGGTAAATCAGGTGCTCTTTAATTTGCATGCTTTTCCGCCTACTCGATCTCAACTTTACGCTGCAGTAAGAAAACTTCGGATTCCATTAAATCTGTAATCGTTAGATACGATGCGTCGTGCGAGAGATATAACGATACGAACATGGGAGATTCGATAACGTCTTCACGAACCCAATTCAAGCCGCCATCTTTGGTGTGAAAGGCAACGACTTTACTTTGTGAATTTCCTGTAACATGCAGCACCGCCAGGCCATGTTGGTCGTCCAGAAAGCGCAGCCCCGCTGAGGCGGTTTCCATGTTGGAAACCTGTACAGCTCCGATGGGTAAAATCCGTTGTTGCCAGCTTTCCCCCCCGTTTTGTGTGACGAACAACTGCCCCTCGGTATCGAGAACGGCGCCGTTCATTGGGGTCCTCAGCGATATCGCCAGTATCTCGGATAAATCCTGCGGCAAGCTCAGCAATTGCCAACTGCTGCCGCCGTTGGTGGTTATGCCTAAGCGGTCCGTCGTGGCGACCCAGCCTGTGGTGGCATCGAGAAAACTTAGAAATTTGCAATAGTTGCCAAACTCACTGACGGCTTCCCAAGACTGGCCACCGTCGATACTTCGGCCAATGGGTCCCAAACTGCATTGCCAGGCCACTTGTGGGTCGACCACGTCGAGTCCGAAGAGGCACTCGATGCTGCTGTCTGACGGGGTCCAGGATTGACTACCGTCAAGCGTTACGTGTGCTTTTCCTTCGTCCGCTGGACCACCTGTGATCCCGAAATCGGAATTTAGATAGGCGGCGACGCGTATCGCATGATCTATCGAGGCTTTGCGAAGAAACACCCAGGAGTCGGACAGCGGCATATATTGCATGTCACTTGCTTGGTCCGCTTGGGGAGGGACAATCTCTTTGGGCGTACAGGCGACTATTGCGAGCAATAGTAAAAATATAAGTGGAAAGCTGGGTGAATTGAGTCTCGTCATCTTGGTTTCAACCGCATTGCCTTTCTCCGACGATCAAGTGTCGTTATGTCGAAGGACGGTGATCTTTCCTGCGACCGACTGGATCGTTAGATATTTCCCGTCTCTTGACAGATACGTGGAGCCAAGAGTGGCTGGCACGATTTCTTCCTGCCAGGTTTGACCGCCATCCGTAGTCGTCAGCGCGACGACCTTGCTGTCTCCTCCTCCAAAGAGGTCGACGATCACGATGCCGTCATCGGCATCCAGGAAACGAACGGCACCGAAGGTAACGGAATTATTCGCCTCTAGTTTCATCTCACCGTATTTGCCCAGCGGCAGTGAAATCTTGTTCCAGCTCCGGCCTCCGTCGGCCGTGATGTACAAGTCTCCGCCCTTGTATAGGAGATATCCATCCATCCTTGTCCGGAGTGAGATTGTGACGATGTTGTAGACAAAGATGTCCTCAGGCAGTGGGAATTCCGTCCATGTTTCACCTGCGTCGGTACTTAGCTGTGAGTCTGGTGTTTGGTTTGGAGAGAGATACCAGACTGTATCCGCATCGACCGCACTCACTCGACAGAATGGTATTCCGGCGCCGTCAGCATCGCCTTCCCAGGTAAGGCCGCCGTCCCGCGTCAGGCGAATCACCGAAGCGTTGCATTGCCAGATCGTGTTGACATCAACGATGTCCAGACCGAACAGTCAACCCGAACTTGTATCGGAAGCCACCCAGGTCTGACCACCGTCGTGGGTACTGTGAAAAACACCTGCCGCATCGGCACCTCCGGTAAAACCCAGTTCGTCGTCATAGAAAGCGGCTATCCTTACGTTTTGTTCCACGCGATCCAACTCCAGCACGACCTCCCATGGCTCGACAGGCTCTGGGGTGAGCGTTTCCGTCGGAACAACCACTGGAACTTCGCTGATCGGCGATACGCCGTTCATCGTGCATGCCGCCAGCAATGCGGTGAATAGTAAATGTAGCGCGAATATTTTCTTCATCGATTGTTCTCCCTTCATTGGTAATCACATTGACGAAGTTGCATCCATGCGTCTCACCAGGATTAAATTCAAACCCAGGTCACGAATCCGGGACAAAATTCCGTGCAGCGCGGCTTGATCAGGGATGTCGCCATAGAAAGTGGTGATGATCTTCCCATCATGTTCTTCGATGTTGATCTGCATACCCTCAAACCAAGAAGACCAGTTGTGATCCAATCGTCCCTGGACTTTAATTTCATACACCGCCAAGGAATCCGTATATTTTTTCGTGGAGTTTTGCATCCTCAACCCTCATAGGAGCACAAAAACCGCTGGCCTGGATGGACTTACTCTATCAAGCAAGCGGTGTCATTGTCGTCACCCAAGAGGGTGATTGCGGGTACCAATTTAGACGGTTATTCGAGAATCCCCAATTCGCGCGCACGTGCAACGGCCTGTGTGCGCCGCGAAACGTCAAGCTTGCGAAAGATGTGCGAGATGTGTGTTTTCACGGTGTTCACAGAAATATAGAGTCGTTCGGAGATTTCCGGATTTGAAATCCCTGTGGCAATTAATTGTAGAATCTCCAATTCGCGCGGTCTCAAAGGCTCGATCAGCTGATCCTGCTTTCTGGTTTGTGACCGGGGTGACTCTATTTCCTGTTTCCAAAGGTTGGATATCGTACACAAGCGCGCAATATACTCGGGGTAACTACTGCTTGGCTTTACTCGCTGCAGCAATCGAAGCAACGGTTCGCCTTCACCGATGAAAACGTGGGTGAATTCTTGGGGCATGGCTATGGCGAGAGCCTGCTCCAGGTTTTCAGCTGCGCGTTGATTTTGACCATGGGCCTCGTACGCAAGCGCTTGCAGGATCATGATTTCGATTTGCGAAGGAAGATCGTTGCGGTGCTCAGCGATTGCGCCTTGACTCATCAAGATGGCTTGCAACTGTTTCAGGCTGGCCACGGGTTGTGAATAATTTCGTTGGTGCTGGGCGAGAATCACTCTCGCCAGCGCGAGGACTTCGGTGTTGATATCGTTGGAATCCACATCCAGGATCTCTCCTCGAGCTTTTGCCCACTGAAACGCGTTATCGAGATAGTCTGGTTCTGTCTGCGCCTGCCGAAGCCATAATCGTACCCGTTGTGTGCTGATGTTTAGCGTTTCGTTCGGATGCAATTGCTCGGCTTTGTGCAATGATTCCAGAGCCGCTGTGATCTGCCCCCAAATTTGCTGGATGGCCGCGAGTTCGAGCAATCCCTGACATTGATGGACAGGTGCGGAGGTCAATTCAAGCAAGCTCAATCCGTGCTGAATTGAATCAATAGCCTCATGAAGATATCCCTGCTCGAGTAAAGTGCCGCCAAAGACGATTTCGATCGTGCCGGCGTAAGGGATTAACCGATCCCCCACTTTGTCTCTGATCGTTTGTAATCCCCTGTTACATGTCTCAACCGCGTCGTGCAAATCTCCCCGCGCACGGGCGATATCCGCAAGCGCAGTAATGCCGGCTGAGGCGTTAAACAGGTCGTTGCTGGCGATACCGGTATGCCAGGCTTCTTTGAATGATTCACGAGCAGCATCGATGTCCCCGTTGCGCTGGTAGCCTTTCCCCAAGTTGAAGGCCAGCGCGCTGCGGAACAGGGTTTCATCTTCTGGAAGACGCTCGATCGCTTGAACTGTGAAGTCGATCGCTTTTTGGATGTCCTCTCCGCGTAGTTGGAGCAAGTAAGCCCGAACTTTGTCGATGTAGTGCTTGGCAACAGGGGTCACCGGGGGGCTCATTTTCTGCGCTGTGCTGTCTGCCTCCAATGCCGTTTCCGCGAACTGCAGCCACTTCTCGACCAGGGCCGCAGATTCGGGGGTGTCGAGTGTATTCAGATGATCCAACAAGATGCAGCTGGCGAAGACAGCACTAAGTAATGAGTGGGAACGCAATACTTCTTCAGGTAGCGATTTCAGCCACTTGTACACCAGTACGGTTTCGCTGCGGTAGAAGATGCTTAATACATGTCGTTTGATGATCTCTGCGGCGTAGTCAGGTTGCTGCGCGGTCAATGCATATTTTATCGCTTCATCGATTAATCCCTCTTGCTCGAACCACTGGCTGGCTCGAATGCGGATTGAATTGATCCGCTCCTGATCATGCAACAAACAAAGCCGATGATAGAGCAAATCGGCGAACAAGTGATGATAACGGAACCAGAATCGACGATTGTCCAGGGGAATGATGAAGAGATTGATCCGCTCCAATCCGTCCAATATGTCTTGGCTGTCGTCGCGATTTGTGAGTACATCGCAAAGCGGCGCGCAAATTCTTTCTAAAGCCGAGGTTTGATAAAGAAAATCCTGAATATCAGCTGGTTGGTCTTGAAGGATTTCTTCAACCAAATAGTCCATCACATAACGGTCGTCGCCTGCAAAGGCGTCGATAAATTCCTGTTTCTCTTTACTGTCCAATGCTTGCAGCGAGAGTGCAGCCAGGTGTAAGCCAACGGCCCACCCTTCCGTCCGTTTCTCCAATGCAGCGACATCATCGACCGGTAGATCCAGGTTGGAAATCGTGTTGAGGAACTCGTGGACTTCTTCAACTGTAAACCTGAGATCAGCAACGCGGATTTCGGTCAACTCGGCGCGAGCTCGCCAACGTGCAACTGTGAGTGGAGGATTTTCGCGCGTTGCGATCACGATGTGGATATCTGGAGGCAGGTGATCGATAAAGTAATCCAAACCCTGGTGGATGGTTTCCTCTTGTAAGAGGTGGTAATCATCGAGCACCAGTATGAAGGGGGAAGAGATGGAGGAGAGATCGTTGATTAAGACGGTCAGCAGGGATTCCAGGGGTGGAGGTTGCGATAACTGCAGCGAAGCTTTCACCCCTTCTCCGAGCGATGGATGCAGTGTTTGTATGGCTGCGATCAAATACTGCCAGAACCTGCCGGCATCGTTGTCTTGTGTATCTAAAGAAAGCCAGGCGGCAGAACCGTCTCGCTGCTGCAGCCAAGCACTCACCAAGGTTGTCTTTCCGAAACCAGCGGGTGCGCAGATCAGCGTAATTCGTCCTGCCAGGCCGGCGTCCAACTGCTCGATCAGCCGTTCGCGCGGCACGAGGTCCAGTCGCGTTTGAGGGATATATAGCTTTGTCGTCAGCAACGAGGTCGACATAATTGGCTACCGAAAGGATTCTTAAACCCGCATATGATCCGATACTAGCATGATTTTCATTGATATCCACCTCCCGGCGCGAATCGGATTCAAGAATCACGAATTTCCGTCGGAGTGTTCAAACCCGAATTGGTGCGATGTCATTGCTCCGCGATCCGGGAAGTGGAACAGTGCATCTTTATTGACTCTGCTCCCACTGAACGTACGCTTCATACATCTCAGGCAGAGTCATCCATTGTACTTGCCCGAGCTGCACGTATGGCTGAATGCGTTGGAGCCAGGCTTCGACCACTTCGGTCTCGACTGGCGACCCGATACTTTTTCCGACGTAGTAAATGTTAACCTTGCCAGGCTCTGAGAGCGCGATTGCCGCTTCGAGTTCGGCGATAAAGGCGTCGATGTCCGCCATTTGCGTAGGCATCTCGCCGCTTTCTGCCAATATCACCAGCTGGCCGTTGGGATCATGGGTGAGCCAGTCCAGTCCGCTGTTGGCGCGCCAGGGGTGGATGCGCTCGGCCAGCTCGGCGGGAATTACGTCGTGGCACTCCGATGGTGTCTTACAGTCGCGGTATTCGGGTGGGCGTTGCGCTTCGGGCATGGACATCACGCTGTACGACACGATGCCGGTGGTGAAAAGGTAGCCGGCATCGACCGAGGCAGTGACCCAATCGCAGTGGGATGTGTTTCCCGAGAGGTGGCGTACGATCACACCCAGGGATTCGAGCTGCTCTTTTTCAGCCCGCAGATCACCGGCGAATCGGGCGCAGTTGTAATTCAACTGTCCACCGATATCCGCATGCACACCGACGCCGTGGCCGCGCTGCTGCATTTCCAGCAGTACGTTATCCCCCCATTGTATGATTCCGTCGGTGAGTTCCTTGCTTTCCCAGGTAAGCTTCGCCCCGTATGTTTCGAAGAGCGAAGCCCACTCGCGCACGATGCGCACGTGCTGTTCGAATTTTGCTTCATTTTTATCGTCCCCCCAACCTTCGAGATGGATCATCAGCCCAAGGTTGAGGAGCGCTTGGCCGTCGATCACGCCGCCGCAATCTTCGGGGCAGTTCCTGGCATTCTCCGGTCCGTCGCAGATCGCATCACCGCACTTTTTATCCGGCGTTGGAGCTTGCGGTTCAACCTGCGTTTTCTCGAGTGTGCTGATTTGGCAGGCAGTGCAGAACAACGTCAGGAAGAAGAGACACAGAAAAATGGTTCGTCGCATACGGATCACCTTGTTATCGGAAGTGCCTTCAGGCGGTAATTATATAGAAATCGAAGGATCATGCTTTCCGTGGTGGCTTGGAGTGCAGGGAAATGATTGAAGCCATCCTCGTTTTCAGGTATGCTGTAGGCGGTATCCGGCAGCACATTGCTTTCCCCAGGAGAGCCGTCAGACCAAGGCGCAGCGGGGAGCCTGACAACGGCACAATGAGAAACCCGACTTCGCAGGAGGACCGGGTTTCTTTCTATCTGCGGCCTGTTCGCCCATGCGCATTAATCGAGGTAATCGAATGGTTGAAACGAAGAGCAACTTATTGGTCGTGAGCGATCTGCATTTGAGCGAGGGCTTCCGGCTTGAAACGGGAAAGTGGTCGCCGAATGAGGATTTCCTGGCCGATAAAGCTTTCGCAGATTTCCTGCGTTACCACGATGCACACCGTCAGAATGGGCTTCCCTGGAAGTTGATCATCGCTGGGGATGGCTTTGAATTCCTGCAAATTCTCTCCCTCCCGGCCTCGGATGCGGACGATTTAACGCGCAGGATCAGCCGCCTCGTTCAAGACGAAAATGCAACTCCCATTCTTCATGCCATCGCCTTACCCGAGGATAGAAGGCAGCAGGCGTTGAATCGTCTGGATGAGGCCATCCGGGCGATGCGGGACCATCACGTCGATACATACCGTGTGCTGATCCAACAAGCGGAGCGACTGAGCGTATGGGGGAAAAAGATCTCATTGGATCGCATCTGGGATCTGGAGCGCATGACAACCGAACTCAGAATTCTGGCCTGCCGGAAGGAACCGCGATTGTCGAAAAATGAGCGCCGCTATGGATTGGGCACCACAGAACCGGAAGCGGTCTGGAAGCTAGATCGCATCGCCGAGGGGCATCCGATTTTCTTCAGTGCGCTCGCCTGGTTCCTCGATCGAGGCAATTCACTCCTGATCATGAAAGGCAATCACGATGTTGAGTTATTCTGGCCCGGAGTGCAGGACCGAATTCGCGAGTTGATCCTCGACGCCGCGGTGGATTTACGCCTTTCCGATCCCGCCTGGTCGACGGAGGCGACCGCGCTGCTCCAAAATCCAGAACAATTAGGAGAGTATGTCCAAACCCAATGCACATTCGAACCCTGGATTTTCTACGAGCCCAGCGTGGCCTACATCGAACATGGCAATCAATACGAGTTGGCGGATTATTTCGAAAATTTCGTCTATCCCACTTTACAGATCGATGACCAACGCCTTCGTCTCCCGTCAGGCTCTTTCTTCGTGCGCTATTTTTTCAACAAGGTCGAAGCTACGTTCCCCTTCGCAGATAATTTGAGACCGATAACGCGTGTCATCACCTGGTTTTTTAAAAATCGTTTTAAAGACACGATACGCTTGTTTACGGAACACTCGTCAGGCTTGTGGAAATTCGTTAAAGTCCTCATCTCACGCAGCGTGAAGGATTATTTTAGCGATCGAAGTAGATCCAAACTCCGCTTTCGTAAAGTGCGTCCGGGTGAGGAATTAAACGCGGCCGAAGAATGGCAATCGGCAGCAGACAACTATCATGTGTACACCCATGTCCATCTGGCTCGGGGAAACCTGACCCACGAACACCTTGAGCGGATTGAGGACGAAGCCTTTGTAAAACGTGTTATTCCCTTGCATAAAATCTTTCGTTTTGCGGTTATCGCCATGCCGCCTTTGTTGATCGGTTTCTTTCTGTTGCTCGTCTTTGTGGGGCCGTTCGTTTGGGAGTTCCTTGTATCCGACACTTTCGAGATGCTTTTCGATAACTATCTCAACCGGGCGATCATCTTGGGGGTATTCGGCTTCCTCCTCAAATCGATCCTGGCGCCGCTCATTTTTTCCCGTGATGAAGGGGTTGCAGCGCATGATTATCTGTTTTCCGCTTCAAAGAAAGTCTGGGAGATTCTCTCGGACCCCATGGGGTCCGAATCCGCGCCGCTTGTGCAATATCTCATCTTTGGACACACGCATGATCCGGACTGCCGTAAAGTAAACCAGGAACCTTCTTCGCCCTGGTACGTCAATACAGGTTCCTGGCTGCAGCGAGTAGATGAGATTGACAAATGGGACCAACTGCAACGAGATTACACTTACCTCGAAATCGTGATTGGTGAACAAACAATTGTCCCTGGCCTGTATCGCTGGAATCCGATTTCCGCACAGCCGGAACGCCTGCGCCGGCGGGAAACGAGAACTAAGGTAAATGACGGGTAAAGGATGCATGCGGATAACGCATAACGCCTAAGCGTTATGCGTTGTGGATGTCATCGCTGGCTGTCTCTGCAGCTTTCGACCCCGATCTGCGATCGAACCGATGCGGGATTACACGGTTTCCGCGGCAATCAAGTTGCGATAGGTCAAAGTCCAGGAGCCGGTGGTGAACGTGCGCGTAAGGCCGCTGGCCGCCAACAAGATCGGCAGGTAGAGCAGGATCCCGATTATGCTGCTGCCGATGCCAACAAGTTCGTTGCCGTTGGCCCATCCGATAATCAACGGTAGGACCATCAGGATGATGGGGATTGTCAGGATCAATCCGACGATGAAACCGCCGATCCCCAAGATCAAGCCCATGACGATGATTTCACCCGGATTCGTGCGCATGATCTCCCACGATCGTTTGAATGAGGTTATGATGTCGAGATCTTCGACGATCACGGCAACTTGTGTCAGCATGGTGTAGATCGAGAGCAGGATCGTCAGGGGAATCAACAAGCAGATGAGGGGGAGCAAGCATAACGCTCCGATTCCCAGCGTCAGAACAGAGAAGACGATCCCCGCAATGATCCCTGCGATGGCAATCACCAGCACCGCGAAGCCAATGATGAGTTGGATCGCTAACAGCTTCCAGAAATGACGGACTCCCTGCCGGAAAGATCGGGCTAACGTGGGGGTCTCGCCCATCTCGGCCATGTGGAAACCAGAGATCAGGCCGCCGTTGCCGATCGCCGATAACGCCCAAAGCACGAGTGCCAGCAAAATGATGGCGCAGACGGCGACGATGGCAATGGTGATCCAGGTCTCTTCCGGAACTCCCTGTATCCAATTTTCGAGTCGGGGGAATTCACCTGCGTTGAAACGGTACTCTGTAGATCTGCCTGCGTTTCCAGAGCTCTGGCTGCTGCTGCCGGAACAATTGGCCAGGATGCCCAGGACCCATAGTCCTTTATTCTTCCAGGTGATCTCCCAGGTGCGTTTGAAAATATTTGCGATATCCATGTGTTTTCCTTTCATGAGCGTCTTTCGCGTACAGGATGATCCTACAATAGGAACTCCACATTCACTCCATAATGGGCCCTCATTTAGCTGACAATAAACCTACGCGGTGGGTTGCTCTTGGAACTGTGCAATCCGTATGACCGCCTCGTTGAGTTCCTTTGGCATCCGCTTTGCCCAGGTGATCAATCAACTGCGATATGGACACGTACTCATTGTTTTATAATTATGGAAGCAACAAATCGACGTATGCGGAAGAGCGCACATCCTTGCACACGCATTCAGATTTGGGGGTGTCTTTCATCTCCTTTTTCTTGATCTGGGCAGCAGTCTGGGGTGCTACGACAAATTTCACATTGGTACGGAAGCCCGAGTTCGTGCCTGGCAAAAGGCATGACTTGCGTTCGGCATGTACAGCGTGAAGCGCAGTCGCATAACGTCGTGCAGTTCATCGAGGAGGCAGACGATGCCCGATGCGTCGGGAATGCAAACAGGTGCCTGGGCGGCGAGGGAGCTGCAGTCTTGGCGTGAGCGCACGCTACGCAAGATTTTAATCGCCATACTCGTTGCGGGAGTCATCCCCATTACGCTCACGTTGTACAGAGCCTATCAAATACCCCATCACCGTTCCGCAGCCGCGAGCGCGGTTGTGGCATATCTCCTGGTGATCCTGCTACTTGTCCTGAAGCGTCTCCCGCACCGCGTGAGAGGTTGGGGGATGCTGCTGGGTGGCTATGTGCTTGCTGCGGAGACGCTGGTTGCCGGTGGGATGATCGGCAACGGACGTTTAGTTCTGGTCGCCATTCCAGTGGCGGCGATCGTGTTGATTGATGTGCGCTCGGGAATCGTGGCAACTGTGCTGAGCTGGATTCTCTACGTTGGCTATACAATCGGTGCATCTCAGGATGCATTTGCACAATGGATGGTGAATCCCAATCCTGCACTTTCTCCTTTCACCTGGATTTTCGAGATCATCGCATTTACTGCGATGCTGACGGTATTCACGCTGCACGTTGCGTTGATCGTTCAGGTGCAAGGTAGACTGCTCCTGCGGGTGGAACGTTCGGCGGTGGCGTTGGATGCGGCCCGGGCCCGAGTTTCTACGGCGCGCGAACAGGAACGTCGAACCGTCGCCGGCCATCTGCACGACGGTCCCGTTCAGGATTTAATCGCCCTGAGTTACCAACTCAGCGACTATCGTGATCAAGCGCATGACACGAAACTGACGGAGGCGCTGGAAAACGCGGTGCGGGAGGTTCAACGCATCATGCGTACCGTACGTGATGCCTGCAGCCGCTTACGCTCCGGCGGATTGGATGCGATGGGGTTGGAAGCATCGATGGCCGAACACACCACCCGGTTGATGGAGAAGACCGGTCTGACGGTTAATCTCGATGTGCCCGAAACCCGTTCGTTGCCCGACGAATCTATCACAATGCTGCTTCTATCGACGTATAAGGAAGCTGTGAATAACGCGGCGAAGCATTCCGGTGCTCGCGAGGTGTGGGTGAAACTTCGCCTGGATGACAACCAGTATGAATTGGAAGTACGGGATGAGGGGCAGGGTTTCGTCAAACCCGAACAACTCGATGCGATGGAATTGGATGGGCACTACGGCTTAGTCATGATGAAGGAGCGCCTGGAGAAAGCGGGAGGCTATTTGGAGGTGCGATCGGAGGTGGGACGCGGGACGACGGTCCGCGCTTGGGGAAGGTGTGGAAGCGGCTCAACCACGACCGATCGAATACCGAACGAGGTCGAGACCGATGCATGACTCCACGCAATATACATCGAGGATCGAGGTGCATGAATGAACATACGTGTCGTGTTGGCAGACGACCATCCAGCGATCCGTGCCGGCATTCGTTCCAAATTGGAGCAAGCGCGCGACATTGAAGTTGTAGGTGAAGCCGGTGACGGTCTCGAAGCGTTGAAGTTAATCGAAAGGCTGCAGCCCGACGTCGTGCTGCTCGACTGCCGGCTGCCTGAAATGCCGGGATGGCAGGTGGCGACAGAGGTTCAGAAATTGGACTTTAAGACGAACATTGTCGCCCTGAGTGCATTCACGGAGGACGAGGAAATTTACAGCATGCTTCAAGCTGGCGTAAAGGGTTACGTGTTAAAGGACGAGGCGTTGGACACCGTTGAGCAGGCAGTACGGAACGTAGCCCAGGGAGATGAGTGGTACAGCATGCAGGTTATGCGCAAGGTGGCTGCCTGGGCGCGCGGCGAAAAGGAAGGACCAATTTTGGCGGATCTGACGCCGCGCGAGATCGAGGTGCTTGGATTGCTGGGAAGGGGGCTGGATAACGGCGAGATCGCAGAAGAATTATGCGTCAGCACACAGACGATCAAGAATTACGTCCATTGCATCTACAGCAAGTTGGGGGTAAAGAACCGCGTAGAGGCGGCGAAGATCGCCGTACAGTTGGGGTTGGATCGAGCATCCAGGGAATAAGAGTACCCGCGTACCCTGGCAAAACCCTACCCGTGTAACTTCTAAAGAGCTCATCTCTAGCATACCATTTACTGCGTGTATCCCGTTAATCGTAGTTACCGCGGCTGCTTAGGTATGGATGTACACGTGTTCAGCATTGGAGCAGCAATGCGTCCACGCAGTTGCCGAGAGGATGGAGCGAGATTCGAAACGAGATGAACATCCGCATATTGCTGGTCGACGATCACGCCGGCGTGCGTCAGGGAATCCGCAAAGCGATCGAAGCTGCACCCGGGTTGCAGGTGGTTGCGGAGGCAGCGACGGGTGCGGAAGCACTTCGGTTGGTGGAGCAAACGAATCCCGATGTGGTCTTGCTGGATTGCAAACTGCCGGACATCTCAGGTCCGGCGGTGGCCCAAGAAATCCGGGATCGAGACTTGCCGACGCGTATTCTGGCGATGAGTGCATTTACGGATGAAGAATTCGTTTGGGGTATGTTGGCGGCCGGGGCGATGGGATACCTGTTGAAGGAGGAAGCGCTGGAGAAGGTCGATTGTGCCGTTCGATCCGTTGCAAACGACGATGCATGGTACAGCCAGGGCGTGATGGATATCGTTCTCGATTTTAGAAATAGTGAGGATCCGAACACCCTTTGCGAGTGAACATGCTGGACTTGATACAGCGAGGCCATTGGATCGGTTGGGAATATTCTTTTCAATTTTGAAGGAGGAGTCTGGATTTATGAAAGACACGTTTATCCTGAGTGGCCTCTGTATCTCTATCGCGCTAATGATGCTGCTGCCAATCCTCGTGATCGTTTTGATTCAACTCAGAAAACAAGGTCGATTGAATATCGATCTCCGCCGAGGGCGCAGTCTCAAGCGATTGCTGCTTATTTTGGCAGTGGTTGTTGTTGGAATAGGGGTATTCGCAGTGGCTGCTGAGTATGTCCAGGATTCGAGTGCATACCGGAAAGGGGTTCAGGCTTGTCAGGCGGAGGATTTCCTGACTGCCGTCGATTTCTTTGATCGCATTATTTTCAACTCAAGATTTACGGACATTGGAAAATTCCTTGATAAAGCTTCGGACGAAAAGGTGTCCTGCTTTGATCAAATGGCTGCTGTTAGCAAAACAAACGGTGATTATGGCATGGCACTCGTCGCATATGCCGGTTTGATTGCATCCAGCGCCGACCAATCTGTATTTGAATCCGCCCGCACTGAAGTCGAGACCATCTTCACTCAAAACGACCCTGCCAGTCTTGCCAACATCGAGATATGTGAGCTGATCGACATCCTTAAGGAACAAAGCGTAGTTCCTCAACAGGAAACCACTTTGCCGCCGTTATATCTGGCTTGTGGGCGCATCTATCTGCAGGAGCGTGAGGATTTCAAAGCGGCGATCGATACGTATCAGTTGCTCATCGATCAGTATCCAGATTCAGAAGCGGCTTCCAGCGCCGCGGAGGAGCTGGAGGCGACGTACTACGCGGCAAGCCTGGACACCGGTGAATACGGAAAATCCCTGATCCGAGATTCATGGGCGCAGGTGTGTGACAGTGAACCGGCCACGTCGCCTGCCGTTGGGTTGGTGCAGAGTGAACCCGGCAAGGCGTGGTTCGGGGGATCGGAATTTGAGCTGCCTGGCGCAGTACAAGCATCAAGTCCCGGTCAGTTTCATTATGCGATTTGTATAGAACGGGGCGTCAAAGTTATCGAGTCGTGCTTTTACAGCGGAGGGGTTACCTCCTCCAGAGGAAAGCACTGGCTCAGCGTAGATGTTCGGGACACTCGCACCACAGAAGTCATCAGTGCGCAAACCTTCTTTGGTTCGAACCCGCGCGATTGTCCTAAAACGGTTACAGAAGGTTACAAGCTCACAGGAAGCAACCCATCAAACTCATCGGCCTTCGACTGGGTGATGGAGATCCTGGATGGGATCATAACCGGCCAATAAGATCGGCCTGCCAACATAAAGATTATAGAGGGCCGGATTTCATGAAGAGAGAAAAATCAGATGTATTCCGATGAGCTCGTTCCGAAATTTAGCCGAAAAGCAATGAGTTTTTTGCGGGATGGTTTTGGGGATTTCTTGAAGGCGAAAACCTTCCTAGAAGGACGAAAGCAATGCGTCACTGCGATGTGCTTATTGGGAACACTCCTCTTGAACGCCTGCAACGGTGTCAACCAGGACACCGCTGTGGAATCAATGCCTTCAACGGCTGCGCCAACTGCTGCACGAACCAACACTCCGAGTATCGGGCTGCACGTCACGACTTGGCCATTGGATGTCGGGCAACTCGAAAGCGTCGAGAGCTTGGTCCTGCACGGCGATTCGTTGATGCTGTTCCCAGACGAAATTTTACGGATGAAGAACCTCAAAGAACTGGATCTGGAAGGTAACGATTTGATTGAAATCCCCGCGGAGATCGGCCGATTGGAAGACCTCGAAAGGTTGGTTTTATCCTACAACCTTATCTCTGAATTGCCCCCTGAAATTGGCCGGTTGGGAAATTTGAAAACCCTGATCCTTTCAAACACGCCTTTCCTTTCGGAACTGCCCCCCGAGATTGGGTGGCTCGAAAACCTCGAAGTGCTGGAGCTGGAAGGGTCTGCGCTGCGCGAGTTGCCGCCGGAGATCGGTCAGTTAACCAGTCTGCGTGTCTTGAATCTGCGCGATTGTCAACTAACGGCACTGCCGCCAGAAATCGCACATCTGGAAAATCTGGAAACGCTCATCTTGAGCGAAAATCTTTTTGAGGAATTCCCCATCGAAGTTACCCAACTGAAGAATCTCCGAGAATTGGATCTGGGCAGCAATCATATAACGGAATTGCCTGTTGAAATCGCCGGGCTCGAAAGCCTGGAGATTTTACTCGCGGATAACAATTCGTTGCGCCATTTGCCTGCGGAAATTGGGTCGCTGGCGAACCTGCGTACATTGGATTTGACTGCGATCGACATGGCGACACTGCCGGCGGAAATCGGCCAGTTGAAAAACATGCGAACGCTGACGGTATCCTGGAGCATGCTTTCGGAGCTCCCGCACGAGATCGGTCAGCTCTCAAGTCTGGAGGCATTGAATCTCAGCGGGGATTTATTGACGGCTCTACCCGCCGAGGTCGGCATGCTGACTCAACTGAAGTCCCTGGATGTGTCCAGCAACATGATCGAGGTCTTGCCGCCCGAAATGGGCCAACTTCAAGCGCTTGAATCGTTAATTTTATACGGCAACTTTATCGCCGTCGTGCCGCAGGAGATTTGCCAAATCCCGGAGTTGTTCATCGATCCACCGTCGTTATGCGGTGGTTGAGCCAGGCTCAATGTGGGCTTGTCCGATACCCGGACGTGAAGTGTGGTGACGAACAGCAGGACTCTAGCGAAAAGGAGGGAAGGCAATGAGATGTCGAAAATGTGGAAGGATGTTTGAGGAATCGATCATGATCGGTGGAGGCGCAGTACAGGTCGCAGTATGTGGTGTTTGTCCGGTGAACAACGTGTATGCCATTTGCAGTAACTGTGCCGACCTAGAGCAGGTCAAGCAGTCTGCTTGTCCGCAGTGCGGTGCCAGGAATCTGTGGCAGATTCGCAGCGTCGATCCGCGCTGAAGGTTCGAGATATTCGGCAAGTCGTCATCCAGCCGTTCGAAGATTTCCATTCAGAAAGAATGTCCTAAACAGTAAAGGAGAGGTGAAATGTCAGAGCCATCACAAAACGTAAAAGCCTTGCGCAATAAAATCCAAAAATATTTATGTCAGAAGAATTTGAGTTACGAAGTCAGGCCGAGCGGGGATCTGTGGCTTCGCGAAGGTTCGACCGTCGTGGCAATCGTCCCATCTGATTGGAATGAGCAGACCTTAGTGAGTGTCATGGCACCTGTTGCCCTAGACGTAAAGAAAGTCACGCCTGAACTTACCCGCTTTCTGGTCGAGAAGAACCACGACCTGTTGTTTGGCAAATTTTCTCTCGATTCAAAAGACAACAGTGTCTGGTATACACATGTGCTTCTCGGTGATTATTTGGATGAAGAGGAGTTGTTCGTCGCAGTGGCCCAGGTTGCTATCGTGGCCGACGATTACGACGAACAAGTATCGAAGATGGCACGTGGAAAACGTTGGGTCGACTAGTAGTGTCAAAGGCGATCTGAAGAGGAGGTGGGAAATATGAAATACATGCAGGTGTCAGGTAATGAAAAGGGATATGCGTTCTGCTCCGACGATGCCTGTCCGTGCGGCTATCCGGGTGCGACGATTAACAAAGGGGAAGGATACATCTACGTCTCGCAGGAGGTAGTGGACTTTCGACGGGATTGTCTGAAGGAAACACAAGCGCAATCAAAAATCCAACGCTTGTCGAGTCAGATGGGTTCATTCCTCGTCGCCGGCGCCGGGGTGTTTGCCCCCATTTTAATGTGCGAACAAGGTGCGAAAAACCGGGGAGTCGATTTGGCAGTCGCAGCTGCAGATGCCAGGCATTGGTGGCAAACCGGTGACGTGCCATTGCGGGCGACGCCGAAAGTATGACCCAGGAGCGTAGTGCGATGCAACGAATACAAACTCCATCGGCTTTGGAGGCGACGAATGCGTTGTTCGAGCAGGCGTTGCCCTCCATTCCCGTCTGGGATCAGCAACGCATCGAAATGGAGTTCGAAGGTTTCAAGCAGGCATGGGGATCGAAGCGATTGATCGGTGGAACGAAAGAAAACCTTCGAAAACTCGTTCAATCCAATCTCGAGAAAACGACGCGGGAGTTCGGATTCCATTTCTTCACCGTCGACATAATGCCCCAGTTGGGATGTGGCCAGGTGATGGCCTGGTCCGACGGCAACGCCGCCTCGGTTTGTCTCTGGCGCTCGGATGGCGGGCTATATCTCTGTGGAAATTATTTTTTCACGGAAATATAAATGCAAACGACATCAAGGGAGGAAAATCAGCATGGCTAAAATTGAATACAAAATTACATACATGTATTGTCCCAAGTGTAAAACCAAATTTGGACACCGCCGTATCGGACCGGCGCAGATCGAATGCGGTTCGTGCGGCGCGGTGCTAGATACGGGCCTGCCAACCTGGGATCAGTTATCGAGATCCGATAAGGTACGTCTATATCTATCCGAGATCATCTTGCCCTCGTGGCTGGGGGTAAAAGATTGCAATGGGATAATGGTCGGCTGTCTTACGCAAGTATTCTTATGGGCACTGGTATCAATGCCTTTTATGGCAATCATGGGTCCCCTCATGGACTCGGCAGATGACTCATCCCCCTTGGCGATGATCTTGACTGTAGTGGTGTTGTTTGTTTTCCCATTTGCCTATCCGGCGATCCTTGCGCTGCGCGTGCGCCGCATGGCTCGCGAATCCCAGAAATTCACAAAAACTGGACAACCACCGGTGTGGGGAAAGAAGGAGCGCGTTGAAGCAGAGGAGATCGTCGATACAAAACGCTACACCAACGGTAGCTATGAATTGGTCTTACGACTTGCGGCGCTGCTGGATTTTCCGATCTTGATTCTCGCCGTTCAGAAAACGATGTTCGTCTCGCTCTACCATAAAGGGCAGCCAAGCGATACCATCGTGATCGCGATTTTATGGTTGATCACTTTCGTGGTAGGAACGTTCGTCCGCCGGGAATTGTCCCTCTGCCTGGGTCGATCGGGGAAAATCGGGGTGTTCAGTGTAATTTTTACACCGTTCATCCTGGTCATGCTGGCAATCGCCCGACATAAAATCGATGCAACCATCGCAGAGATCAAACAGATGGACCGCGAGTTGAAATCTTCCCGGGCGAAGTACATCGACCCGATTGATCATTCTAAACGCTACGGGGTATTGCTGAGCTTTCTCGAAGACACACGGGACCCACGTTCCATCAAGCCGCTCATGCGTGCCTTGCACGATCGAGAAACCCGTTTCCGCATCATTGCTGCGAAGACACTCGGTGAAATTGGTGATGTCCAGGCGGTTGAAGCTTTGATGAAGACTTTAAAGGACAAGGACGCGCAAGTCCGCGCAGCCTCGGCTGCTGCGCTGGGGAAGATCAAAGACCGGCAGGCAAGGGCGGGACTCGAAGCGTTGCTCGAGGATGAAGAACAGGGTGTGTACGATGCCGCGCAGGAAGCGCTTGGTATGTTGGAGTAAGAATCTGAGGGTCAGCTTTAACACAGGTTGTAATAAATTCGGAATTTACAATAACGAGGAGTGGAGTACTCGATGAAGATTATTGAAGTGAATCTTCACAATACATTTCAGGGACTCGGGACGGCACGAAGGCCAGTTCCAAAACCAATAACAATCGCGCTGGTGTTGGTTTTAATCGCCATTCTGGCAGCATGCACCGCAAGTGGATCTGAGCTGGATGACTCCTCCACCGGAAAAGCAACAACTCCGGCTCCTTCGGTGACAGCGACGGTGACCCGGCAACCTACACCTACATCCACGCCGTCTCCTGTACCGATTACGATAAAAAATGCTTCATCGCTGAAGCAAATAGCCATTCTGGAGGTCGAGAGTGATTATGGGTGGAATATAACGAGCCTCGCGCTGTCGACCGATGGCAGCACGCTGGCCGCGGGTGTCAGCAACGGCAGCATTTACCTGTGGAATTGGAGAAATCGAACCCTGGAAAGCACACTCGCAGGGAGTGAATACCGTGAACCTTTGCAAGGTGTTGCCTTTTCCCCCGATGACTCGCAGCTCGTTTCCGGCTCTTATTTCAATGGGATCGTTCAACTCTGGAACCGCACGACGGGGGAAGTTTTCGGGGAGTTCATCGGACACAGCGATAAACTCTGGAGCGTCGATTATTCGCCAACCGGCGAGACTGTTGCCTCCAGCAGCCTGGACAGCACGGTAAATATTTGGAATGTGGAAAGCAGGAAGTTGGAAAGTAGACTGAGTGGTATTTCCTGGGGATTACTCAGTAAAGTCGTGTACGCTCCGGACGGTCGTACGTTGGCGATCGGAGACTATCGGGGAATCATTTACCTGTGGGATTTGGTTGAAGACAAGAAACTGGCTGAACTCTTGGGACACCAAGATCAGATCTCGGATTTAGAGTTCTCCATCGATGGTAAAAAGCTTGCTTCCTCGAGCTTCGATATGCATGCTCGCTTATGGGATATCGAAGCTCGTACGAGTTTGGCAGCATTTGATAGTGGGGGCGAGTTCGCAATTTCCGTTGCGCTCTCCCCAAGCGGCGAGGTTCTCGCTGCCGGAGGAGAAGACGATCTCATTCGGGTCTGGAACACTTCTACGGGTGAATTGTTGGCGACGCTCGAGGGGCATGAGGAATCGATCACAGGATTGCTCTTTACGCTCGATGGCGCGGTCTTGGTCTCCAGCAGTTACGATAGGACCGTCCGATTATGGCAAGCTGCCCCGAGTGGATAGAATCTGGCCTGCAACAAAGCGGTTAAAATAAGGCATTCATCCGAATGCCGCGTGGAGGATTTTGTGTTTATGCCCAGAACGAAAACTATTATATTGCTTCTGCTCGTATCTCTCTTCCTGCTGTCGGGATGCAGTAAGGACGATACACACGGTGAAAACAGCATCCCGGATATTTCTGATCTGACGGGCGAGGTTGTTGCTCCACCGGCAGGTTTCGGCGGTGAATCTGGCGGCTTCCAATTCGGTGGGAGTGCTGTATGGCCGGACTACATCCCCACAGATATCCCCGAGCTTGAAGGGCAGATCTCATTGGTGATGGTATCGGCGGAATCTCACATCCGCATTTTTTATGAAAACATGAGCGAAGACCAGATCGAGGGCTACCTGAACGAGCTGCAGGAGTCAGGCTTCGAGTTGGAGTTTATCGTTTACGTGAGTGAGGGATTCCCCGACAATTCGGAGGAGAGAATCCAAAAGGGCGAGTATGATGCGGTCGACATCACCAAGGGCGACTACCACATGCGGCTCGAGTTTGGCGGCAGTGAGGCAACCTATGATATCTACACCTCAGGATTCGAGGCCGAGGTCATCGCTGCAACCACTCCGCAGTGGCCCAACGAACTTGGCGATCTCATCCCGCCACCAGAACGCTGCGAGTTGACGAGTGTTAGCCAACTGAATGGCTACGATGAGGGTTATTTGATCCGGTGTGAACCCGAAGATGGGGAAGTCTTCGCGGACTATGCCGAGGCGTTATACGCGCTGGGATTTTATAAGGACCCGAACATCGTCTCTGTGAACGAGAGTGAAAACCTATGGTTAACGAATGGGGATACATCGGTGCAGATGCAGTACTCGCTAATGTCTGACTTGATGTTGAAAATCGAGAAGCAACAGGGCAACGCCGCGCCTGCGCTGGAGTGGCCGTCGCAATTCGAAGGCTTGATTCCAGCACCAGAACGCTGCGAGATTACCAACCTATTCCCCAGCCAGGATTTTCTGATGGATTGCAAGCCGGAGGATGCGGACGTGCTGCAGGATTATCTACGCGTATTGGAAGGATTAGGATTTGTTCAAAGCCACTCTGTCGAGGGTGTAAACGGCGAGATCCTCACTGTTACAGTAACGAAAGACGGCATATCGGTCGAGTTGATGGCGGGTTCGGCTGAAAGCATGATGGTCCGTGTCGCGCAGGACAATCCATAGAGTCATGACCTCTACAACCCATCTCTCATGCGAAGCGATCCTGTTTGATCTAGATGGCGTTCTGATTGACTCCTCGAGTTGCATCAGGCGTCATTAGCAGGAATGGGCTCACCAGCACGGCCTCGAGATGGAAACGCTGATGCAAGTAGCGCATGGATTGCGAACGATCGAAACCATGCGGTGCGTCGCGCCACACCTGGATTTGGAGAAAGAAGCCGAGCGATTCACGGCGATCGAGATCGTCGACACAGAGGGGGTTGTGAAAATCAAAGGCGCTTCACAGATTTTGGCTAGCCTCCCCGGGCATGTTTGGGCCATCGTGACCTCCGGCAGCCAGGAACTCGCACAGGCGCGCCTGAGGCGAGCTGGGCTGCCCATTCCGGAAATACTCATCAGTGGTGAGGATGTAAAACAGGGAAAGCCTGCACCCGAGCCTTATCTCCTTGGGGCCAAACGCATGGGGAAAGCCGTTGAGCAGTGTGTGGTCGTTGAAGATTCCCCGGCGGGAATAGCGGCAGCGAAAGCGGCGGGGATGCGGGCGATTGCCATCGCTTCAACTCATTCTCGTGAAGAACTAGATTGCGAGATTGTGGTGAACCAGCTGTCTGGATTAACCATTCAGATGGAAAATGAAGATTTCGTGCAAATTCAATATACGAAAACTGGCGAAAGCTAGAATCCCTGGACAACTCCGCTGATAAAGCTCATGATGAACGACAACACGAATACACCCAAGTAGCCAATACTATAGACGCCAACGGCGAGCCATGTACGCTTGCGACTGCTTTCCCCCGTCAGCACAATGATAATTGCGGCGCAGTAGGAAGTCTGGGTTATAAAATCGACAGTTTGCCCTTGCCCGAGAAGCGCGATTCCAAGGAATACAATCCCCAATACCGCTCGAAGAACTGCCCAACCTTGCCACTGCCGAGAGGTCCCTTTCCATAGATTAATGCCGATCAAGACGTCGATGATCGCAGGGAGGACGAGAAGCAACGTGGCGGGGGCTTCTGATAGTAAACCGCACAGGGCAAATAAACCCATCAGTGAGGCGGCGATTGCGACATTGATAAATAGAAACCCGGCTCCGACTCGAATGGCGAGTCTCTCTTCAGCGAATTGATGTGTTATCCGTTGCGTCTCGGGGTCTGCCGCATGTGTGGGATCGCGTTGCAGCTTTTCGATTTCTGCGTTGGCGGCCCGTAGGAAGCCGAGATCATGAAGGGCTTGAGCCTGTTGGATGAGTCTGTTTTTCAATTCCTCGGGTTCGCGAGGGATTTTGGGCTGTGGAAGTTGAGTGTGCGTCTCGGTGAATTCCTTGGCCCGTCTCCGCCAGTAGCGCGTACGGAGCGTAATTTGAAGTTCATCCACCCCAAATTTAACCCTTAACCTTCCCCCCAACCTGGACCATTTCAGTGATTGAATGTTCTCTCGCCAGATACTCAGGATGCGTCCCGCTTTTTGTCACGTTTATAGGGGACGAGAATGAGTCGATCCATTGTTAATCCGATGTGATACGTCTTGGAAAAGTACACCACCGCTATCGCCCCGCTGGTGTATGCCTGCAGTCTTTCGCCGGGCATCAATGCAGATTCAAGCATCTCCCGGGCCTGTCGTTCATTCTCTTTCTCTGGATTGTTCATCTTCGTTCTCCTCAAGGACACCCGATCGCGGATCGTTCCACGCCTTTGCCACCGCCAACAGATCGGCAGGAATGGGATCGTCTAAATTTGCCAAAATTTAACAACGATTACGAAGAAATGCAATCTTGAGGAATGCATGTTTGCAACTTTGCCGACGATCTTGCGTAAAGGGTAGAGAACTGGCGGGGTGCGAAGCGACCCAAACCTTCGACGGCACCCCTGCAGCAGTCAAAATAAGGAGGAAACATGAACACAAGTACTACCCTATCAAGCGAAAACGGCACGCGCATCAACCTGCGCGATGTGGTGAAGACGTACGAGACAGGCGCTGGTGACGTGACGGTCTTGACCGACGTATCGCTCAAAGTACGCGAAGGTGAACTCGTCGGGATCGTCGGCCCTTCAGGTTCAGGCAAATCCACCCTTCTCAACATGATCACCGGCATCGACCGGCCCACGGCCGGTGAGGTTTTTGTGGGCGGCCAGGCCGTGCATGGGCTCAGCGAGAATCAACTCGCCCGCTGGCGCGGAAGAAACGTCGGAGTCATTTTTCAGTTCTTTCAACTGCTCCCGACACTGACGATTGTCGAAAATGTGATGCTGCCCATGGACTTCTGTAATATGTATCCCCGCCGCCAGCGCAAGCAGCGGGCGATGGATCTGCTAAATCAGGTCAATATCGCCGACCAAGCGGATAAGCTGCCCAGCACATTAAGCGGTGGACAGCAGCAGCGCGCCGCCATCGCACGTGCCCTGGCCAACGATCCTCCCGTCGTCGTCGCCGATGAACCTACAGGGAACCTGGATCGAGCGACGGCCAACGAAGTGTTTGGCTTGTTCCAGCAACTCGTCGAAAACGGCAAGACGATCATGATCGTGACTCACGACCGCAGCCTGGCGGATCGGATGGATCGAGTGCTGCATCTGCACGATGGCCAGATCGCCCGCGATCAGGAGAATGGGAACGGGAGCGGCGGAAGATGAGTGTGACCTGGCGAAAGTTATGGCGCGACCTGACGCGTAATAAAGCGCGTACGGTCCTGGCGGTACTCGCCACGGCGGTGGGCGTCTTCGCACTTGGATTGACCTTCGGCCTCAGCGGTGTGATGCGTGAGTCTATGACCGAGGCACACAAGTCCGTGCTGCCTGACCAGATTACCTTCTACGGCGGGCCCTTCGACCAGGAGGCCGTAGACATGCTGTTGGACGAGCCGAACGTCGTGGCTGTAGAAGGCGAACGAAACGCGATGCTCCACTGGAAACTCGAGGGGGAGCAGGATTGGCGAAACGGCTTACTTTACACGCGCCACGACTATGAGAATCAAACCACGTACTTCGTCCAACGTATCGACGGCCAATGGCCTGCGGGTGAGACTCTCGACGTGGAGCGGCTGGCGTCGGATTACTTCGATATTTCCACAGGGTCCAGCGTTATCATCGAAACCGCAGCGGGTGAGCAGCAACTACCCGTGGTGGGTGTGGTGCGTGAGCACATGGTCTTCCCCCCATTATGGGGAGGCAGCGCGGTCTTCTTCTCAACACCCGAGACGGCGAATTGGATCACCGGTGTTGATATCGAATACACCAAACTGCGCGTGCGCATCGATGATTACAACGAAGAAACAGTCCACGCCAATGCGCAGCGTATGCAAGACAAATTGGAGTTGCAGGGCTATCGCGTCGAGTTGTACGACATTACCGATCCGGAAGTGCATTGGAACCAGGACTTGATCGACTCTTCATTCCTGATCTGGGCCGTCCTGGGCGTGATGTCCCTGGGGCTCAGCGGTTTCCTGATCGTCAATACGATGACTGCTCTTATCGCACAACAGGTTTGGCAGATCGGCGTGATGAAATCGGTGGGCGCCACAGTCAGCAAACTTGCAGGCACCTACTTGATGACGGCTTTTATCTATGGTCTCCTGGCAGTGTTGATCGCCGTGCCGCTGGGCGCCGTGGGAGCGAATTGGCTGGCGGTCTTCATGTTGAATCTACTCAACATCGAACACGCCGCATTCCATCTAGATCCGGGAACGGTTACGCTGCAGGTCCTGATCGGTTTGACCGTACCGATCCTGGCAGCATTGGTGCCTATCGTCAATGGCGTACGCATCACGGCACACAAGGCTATGAATCAGCACGGTATCGGTAACGGCTTCGGTGAAAGCAGATTCGACCGACTCATCGCTCGTATCCGGCTTCTGCCGCGTCCTATCGCGTTGAGCCTGCGGAATACATTCCGTCGCAAGGCGCGCGTGGCGTTGACCCTGGTCACGCTTGTGTTGAGCGGCGTGATGTTTACCATGATCCTCACCATGGACAAATCCTTTGGCGCCACAATCGATGCGATTTTCGATCTGTTTGGTGACGATGTCATGGTGTATATGGATCGTGCTTATGATCCAACAGACCTGATTGCCATCGCCGAGGATCTGCCAGGCGTTGTGACAGCCGAAGTGTCCAGTCATCGCGTGGCGACCACGCAGCTGGACAGCGGGCAGAATATCCAGGTTTCCTTACGCGGCGTGTCTTCGGATTCGGAGCTGTTCAAGCCACGTATTGTCAGTGGCAGTGGCTTGCCGAATGGTGACGAACGTGCCTTGTTGATTAACAGCGTATTCTCTGAAGAGAATGGGGTCAAATCTGGTGACGAAATTGCGCTGACAATCTTAGGCGTTGAGTCCACTTGGAAAGTTGCGGGGGTCACACTCGATGTGGATAGCTCTCAGGATGAATTTTTCGTTCCATTCGATGCCCTGGCGCGCGAGGTATCTGAAGAACACCTGGTGCACTTCGTGCAGCTAAAAGTGGCGCAACCTGGAATCGAATCTGAAAAACAAATGGCGGAAAATCTGAGTGATATCTACGAGGAGCATGGATACGGAACGACAGGATATTGGAGTCTCAGCGAGGGCCGCAAGCAGAACGTGGATATGTTTGGCACTCTGACATATACCCTGATGTCAATGGCAATTTTGGCGGCCGTAGTGGGAAGCATCGGCTTGATGAGCACCATGTCGATCAACGTCGTCGAGCGCTTGCGCGAGATCGGGGTGATGCGTTCGGTGGGTGCATCCTCACCGTCCATCATATCCGTTTTCGTGACCGAGGGGATGCTCCTGGGCTTGCTCTCCTGGCTGCTGGCTGTGCCGTTGAGCATACCTTGTGCAAAATTGTTCACCGATGTGATCGGCCAGACTGTCGTTGGCTTCGGACTGGATTTCGAGTACGCAGTTGGCGGTGTGATCGTCTGGCTGGCGATCGTGCTCGTGTTATCGGCCCTGGCCAGTTTGTGGCCGGCGCTGAAAGCCACGCGGGTCAGTGTGCGCGAGACGCTGGCGTATGAGTAGTTCCATGTATTCGTAAGGAAAATTCTCGAAGCGGCTTGATTCAAGCCGCTTCGCCAATTTTCAACTTGTGCAACATCATCACAACTATGGGATTTCTTCCCCTAGTGCTTCCCGAATGATCTCTACGTATACCGCCGCGCCGGTGTAGCTGGGATGGACCGCATCTTCGCAGAACCAGCCCGGCAGATCCTCGGAGCGTTCGTGCCAATCAATGAGTTGCGCCTGCGGCCAGCGATTCACGCCCTTCAGCACCTGGTTGTTGACAACCGCTTCCCAGGCGACCGGCCGCCTCACGTTGAGGAAAAGCACGCGGCTCACGCCGTGCTTCAGTAAACCGCGCATCACAGCGTCGAAGACTTCGTCTTCGAAGGGCACGTTGGTCCCCAGGTGGATGACGACCGTCTGCGCCAGGCAGTTGGCTGCGGCCAACTGCGGGATCAAATCCACGACGTCCTGCATGCGGCGGTTGCGAAGCGCGTCCATGCAATAACTGCCCGGATCGAATTCCTTTTGAATCCAGGGTTCCACGCTTTCCAAGATCGAGTCGCCGATGAAGGTGATGCGCAGCGGGTTGGAGGTTTCCGCAGCATCTTCGGACGCGGCGATTCTATTCGAGACTTCAAAGTTCTCGTTGGATACAGCAGCGATCGGAGCGTAGCCGGATGAATAGGATGGGTATGGATGCCTTGTGCTCGGTTCTGATTCGGCTTCGACCATGGAGGTTGGGGTTGGGAACGTTGAGGCTGTGGTATTGACCTGTGACGGAGCGGCAGCGGTGGGCTGTACGACAATGTATCCCGCCACGATCAGCATAGCGGCGACGGAAGCGGCATTGGCCCTCAGACCACCCAACACCCTCGCCGAGTTCGACCACCAGGTCCGCAACCCATGCCGGCGGATAGGCTGCTCGATCCAGCGATAACTGAACTCTGCCAGCAAGCCCGTCAATATCAACTGCAACGCAAGCGTGACTGCATCTGGTTGTGCAGATCCGCTGCCCCAATTCCAAACGACCATCAGCGGCCAGTGCCAGAGGTAGATGCCGTAGCTGCGAGTACCGAGCCAGCGCAACGGCCGGAATCCTAACAGCTTTGAGAGAGGTGCCTGGGGACTTGAAACGGACAGGATGACCAGGCACGTAAGAGAAGCGCTGAGTAGAAATCCGCCACGATAGAGGTAAGTTGTGTGCTCGTGCAGATTACCGAAGAGCCAGAGCAATCCCAGCATGCCCGCAAGGCCTGCAGCATCGACCATCCGGCCTCTGCGGACTGATACAGAACCAGGTTTTCTGAGCATTGCCAATCCCGCTCCCAGAAGGAACCCGGTTGCCCGTGTATCGGTGCCGTAGTACACACGGGAGGGATCGGCCAGTGGGTTATACCTGCTGATCATTAAGCCGAAAGTGGTTCCGGCGAGTATTAGAATGGGAAGTGCGAGTCGGGAGGTCTGTTTGGCGCTGCGGAGGCGAAGGATGCGGAGAATTCCCCAGAATGCCAGCGGCCACACAAGGTAAAACTGTTCTTCAACGGCCAACGACCAGAGGTGCTGGAGGAGTGGTGGACGGCCGAATTTTTCGAAATATGGGATCTGGCGAGAAACGAACACCCAATTGCTGATGTAAAGCAGTGCCCCGGGAATGTCTTCGCGTAAGCGTGGTATCGCATCTGGTGCCAACCACCAGGCCAGTGGAACGACTGCAACCAGCAGCAGGCAAAGCGCTGGCAGCAATCGTCGTACCCGCCGCAACCAGAAGCAACCCAGGTTAATTTGCTTGTTTACCAGAAACTCTCGCAGCAGCAGAGAAGTAATCAGGTATCCAGAGATAACGAAAAAGCTCTCCACTCCCAAATAGCCACCGACAGCCCAGGAAATATTCGCGTGGTATAGGACGACCGCCAATACGGAAATCGCACGAAGGCCATCCAACCCCGGTAAATATTGAAAGCGCAGATTTGTAGAAGTCGAAATGGAGTTCTGCATTGCTTCATCCATCCTTGGCGTCCGGCGAGTGGCCACTTTCACCTGTCCGCCTTCACACGATTACTGTTTTTTTACAATTCCAGTGTACGGATGGATGTTTACGAGGTAGTAACGCGCAGGTTACCAATTAGTTACCGTTGTTGGGGGATTAAATTCAAGATCCGGATCATACCCCATTATCACCCCTAAGTATGATTACACACTCCCTGCCGAAGGCTATAGTAATTGACGATCCTGTTCCGGCAGCTGCGCCAGAATTTTGATTAAGCGTGGAAGCGAAAGCATTTCAGTCGAATTCATCGATTGGGATGAATCCGATATAAGGAGATAACATGAAAATTGATCAAAAACGGATCGCGATGTGTTTTGTACTCTCAGCGTTGTTGCTAACGGGATGCGCAAAGCCAAACGCACAAGCGACATCGGTACCGCAAGAAGACAAAGGGCAGTCCAACGAAGTCCCGGCACCCGAAGAGGTCATCCAAGACAGCCAGCCGCAGGTTTCTTGGGAAATGGTCTATGAACGCGAAGCCAGGCAGCCCATTCGTATGGCCGGATTCTTGAATGAAACTTTTGGTATTAGCGGAGGTGCAACCGGGGAAGGAAGAGCGCATTACTCCAGCGATGGCGGAGAGACTTGGACCAAGTCGGAAGGCAGCGGAGGATGCATTTACGGCATCGAGATTGTCGACGAGCAAACCGTCTGGGTCTGTGGCCGCAATACGGGCGCATCGTTCTCCACGCCAGGTGGGGTACGCTTGAGTCTGGATGGCGGCCAAACCTGGGAAGAGCCGGCGGATTTCCGCGTTACCCCAGGATTCTGCCCGTTGAGCTTCCTTGACGATCAAGTCGGTTGGTTTGTTTCTGCCGACAAACTCTACGCAACCTTCGATGGGGGTGCAGCGGTCGCGGATATTGCACTTCCTGAAGAGGGTATGCGCGTTGCAGCGATATCTCTGCTTTCCGAGGCCGAAGGTTACGTGATGGATTACGACGGTGTCATTCATATCACACAGGACGGAGGGGTAACCTGGGAACCTTTGGAAATCGACTTGCAACACTTCTCTGGCATGAGCCCCTATCAAGCCGGTGATGTCGGTACAGCAGCCATGCGTTTCGTCGACAGGGATAAGGCCGTGATTGTCATGAGTTTGCTGGGAGAGAATAAAGAAAGCGCATTGGTGGCGTTCCGTACCGTGGATGGTGGGCAAACCTGGACCGATGAAACGCTTCTGGAGAAGCTGGGTACGCCCTTCATTTCACCCGATGGCATGTATGTTACCGTCCATGATATTTTTAGTAACATGCTGCGCGTATTCCGCAACTTGGGCGATTGATGCTTCTGCTTGGCCGGCCCTGTCGTATGGATGTCCTTCACGTTGAGCCGGCCAAGTGGTTTTCTATTTCAACTGATACTATGAAGGAGGACGTGCTCAGCGGTTGTAGATCGAGATCAGATCGATTATCAGTGCCAGCCCGGTCTCGAGGCGCCCTGCTCCTGGTCCGATCAGGGTAACTTCGCCGAGTAAATCCGTGGTGTAGTGTATGGCGTTGGTGGCGCCGTTGACCGCCGCGAACGGATGGGTCATCGATAGACGCCTCGGTTGGACACTCGCAATGACCTTCTCCCCCTCCTTTTCAACACTACCGATCAACTTCCAACATTGTCCGTTTTCTTGCGCTTCCTGTATTTGTTCCTGATCCAGGCCGGTGATGCCCGTACAGTCGACTTGATCGGGTTTCAAAGGAGCGCCCATCAACACGCTGCTTAGAATCGCCACTTTCGCGGCCGCGTCGTGGCCTTCCACGTCGCCGCGTGGATCGGCTTCTGCGTAACCGAGTCGCTGGGCTTCCTTCAGTGCCGCATCATACGAAAGACCTTTGGTCATTTCGGTCAAAATGTAATTGGTCGTGCCGTTGAGGATGCCTTCGATTTTTCGGACGCCTGCGCTGCGGAGCACATCCACGCCGAGGCGCAGCGCAGGTGTACCGCTCATCACCGTTCCCTCATACCCCATGTGTACACCGTTGTCTTCGGCGATCTTGTGAAGTTCGTTGAAATGCAAAGCAATGGGACCCTTGTTCGTCGTGATCACATGTTTGCCGTTTTCCAGCGCCTGGCGAACGTGACTCGTGGCCGGTTCGCCGGAATCCAGATCCGTGAAGCTGATTTCGGCAACGACGTCGGCGTTGCTCTTCACGATCGTTGTCAGGGCATCCCAAGCAGGTTTTTCGGCGTCGAGGCCGGCAAACGAACTGGTTTTCCGAACAGCAGATAACAACGCGGCGGGTTCCAGGCCGTCCGGGTTGTAGACCGTGCCGAACTGCAGGTCGGTGACCGCGACGATGCGAATGTCCAAGTCGAACATATCTGCATACCATCCTCCTCGATCGCGGAGTATTTCTGTAAAACCCTGCCCCACGTTTCCAAATCCGATTAACGCTACACGAACGGTTTTCATTCCTTCATTTCTCCATTGAGATATTGGTGGATTTCAATTGAGAGGCGCGTTCCCCCCGTCATATCCGGTTTCGCCGCGCTCTCACCCGCGCGCAGTGTCGCTCGAGGGCCATCAGCCTACTGCGGAATTGTCTGGCAGAATGTCCGCCCATTCCATTCCGAATCGATCCAGTACCTCGCGAATTTCTACTGCAGTGGGCATATTGTAACCGGTGCCTAATTTTTGGACCTTGGCGGCGCCGGTGGCGTTGGCCAGGCGGCCCGTCTGCTCAAGATCCAACTTGTGCAGATGGGAATACATCACCGCTGCGTTTAGACTGTCACCTGCGCCGGTAGCATCTTGTGCCTGCACGGGGAAGCCGGGTGCGATGTGTTCCTTGCCGTCGGCAAGTAAAAAACAACCGGCAGCGCCGCGTTTTATCACCACACTTTTGGGTCCTCGCTGCAGCAACTCGCGAGCGGACACCAGTGGGTCATCCAGTCCGGTCAAGTTCCTTGCTTCAGTTTCCGTCGCCAGGAAAACGGTCGTGAGACCGATTGCGTTTTGCCACCAGGACGAATCGATGGCCGGGTTGCCGGGTCCGGGATCGAAGAAAACAGGGACGCTCGCTTTGTGCGCCGCCCGCATGGCATCCAGGATGAGTTTCGGCGTCCATTCGTATTCGGCCCAGCCGCCCGCGAACAGCGCTTCGGCTTCTCGAATCGAGCGCTTCCATTCTTCGGGTAACGATTTTAACTGCAGGCTGCCTCCATAACCGAGGTAAGCGGGCTCACCCTGGGCATCGACGACGACTCCGGCAACGGGCGTTTCCGCCTCGGGGGTGATGCGTACGTTCGATACGTCGATCTGCTCGCGCTGCAATCCGGCGAGCACGACTCGCCCGAAACGGTCGCTGCCGATCTCTCCCATACAACCGACGTCCATGCCCAGACGCGCCGCCGTAATGGCGACGTTGGTCGCGCCACCCGGACCAATTTCCAGGTACGTAGCCCGTTGGATGTCGCCGGCCTGGACCGGAAAACGCGGAATGTGCAAACTCAGATCAACGATCAAATCTCCGAATACCAGAATCATGCCTGCTTGCCCTCCCTGGTTTCGATCCACGCTTCTACGAAGGCCTCGACGGTTCGCGGAGCGGCAGGTAGTTCGATGGCCTGGGCCAGACGTATCATCTGCGGCGCTTCCAATCCCGCTTCGCGTAATACGTCTTCCTGCACCAGCGCACTTTCCGCCCGGTCGTCTACCAGTATACTGCCCTGAGACATTACCACAACGCGGTCGAAATGTTCGGCACAGAAATCCAAATCATGCGTGATGGCAATCACTGTCCGCTTTTCCGACTTCAAGTATTCGATAATCTTGCCGATCCGCATCACGCCGCGCGCATCTTGCCCGGTCGTGGGTTCGTCGAAGATAATGATCGGCGTTTCCATCGCCAGCGTGGCAGCCATTGCTACCAGGTTGCGTTTCGAAGCATGTAGGTCGTAAGGATGCTGCTCGCTGAAGGATTCAAGTTCGGTCAGCCGCAGCGCCCGTTTCAGACGCGTATCAATTTCAGCAGCACTCAAATTCATATTCTTCGGTCCGAAAGTCACCTCTGCGCAAACCGTGCGGGCGAAGAGTTGATCGTCGGGATTCTGGAATACGTATCCGACTCTGCGAGATAGTTCTGCCACCGTGTGATCCTGCGTGTTCCAATCGCCGATGACAACTTTCCCCGAGGAAGGCCGGAGCAGACCGTTGAGATGTTTGACGAGCGTCGTTTTCCCGGCGCCGTTTTCGCCGATGATCGCCACGCTCTCGTTGTGCCCGATTTGCAGGCCGATATCACCCAGCGCCTGGACGCCGGAGGGATACTGATAGGAAAGGTTTTCGATGACGATGTTCAACGAAAAATCTCCGTCGCCTGTTCTAAGGTAACCGGTAAGTCGCCGTCCGCCGTGGCTGCGCCACGTTCACGAGCCGATCGCGCCGCACGCGTGAAGCGCGTGGGTTGAAGCCCGGTGGCATCCAGTTCGGAAGAGGTAAGCACACTTCGAGGCGGGCCGTCAGCGATGACATGTCCCTCAGCCAGCAGCAATACTCGATCCGAAAATCGGGCCAGCCATTCCAACTTGTGCTCGACCAGCACCACGGTTTGTTCTTCCTCTTGCACCATGCGCTGCAGCGCTAGAAACAGATCCCGCGTACCGACCGGATCCAACTGACTCGTTGGTTCGTCCAGCACGAGCACGCGCGGCCGCATGGCAATCATCGACGCCAGCGCCAGACGCTGCTGCTGCCCACCCGATAAATCGAAAGGAGAGCGGTCGGATATTTCCTGCAAGCCCATCATGTTCAGCGCCCAGTTCACGCGGTCGATGATTTCCTCCCGCGGCAGGCCCAGGTTTTCGAGCCCGAAAGCGACCTCCTCGCCCACTGAAAATTGCGAGCCCGTAATCTGGTTGAAGGGGTTTTGAAACACGAGACCGATGTCCCCGGCGATCTCGCCCAACGGCGTTTCGCTGATGTTTTTCGTCCCGACGGTGACCCGTCCTGACAGTCTGCCGTGAAAGAAGTGGGGAATAAACCCGGTGAGTGCGTAACACAGCGTCGACTTCCCTGCCTCGTTCGGTCCGGCGATGCCGCAGAATTGCCCGGCGGGAATCGTCAGGTCGATCTCCTGCAGCGCGAGTTCCTCGCTGCCAGGATAGCGATAGGATAGATTCTCGACCCGAATCATGACGTCCGCCTCACGATCCAGGCTGCGATCAGCGCCAACATGACGAGAAGGCAAACCCAGCGCAGAACGGATTGGCTTTTCGAATCCGCCAGCTCGGTCAGGCTCGTCCTTGGTCCATGGCGGCTGAAAGCACGTGCCTCCAGTGCGATGGCGCGTTCGTCCAATTCCAGAATGCTGCCGAGGATCAACGGCGCCACGAGAGGAACCAGCATGCGCAAGCGGTGGATCAAGGATCCTTCGGTTTCCAACCCGCGGGAGCGCTGTGCATCGAGGATGCCCTGTGCTTTATCCTGGAAGCGGGGGATGATTTGCAGAGCGGTGAGGATGATGTAGGCAATTTGGCGCGGCATGCCGCGTTCGATCAACGCCAGCATCAATTTATCGGGACGGGTGACAATCATCATCAACGTCGCTGCGCCCAGCCACACCAACAAACGCACGGTGAAATGCGCCGCCAGCCACAGACCTTCCTCCTTGAGCGAAAGGGGTCCGAGCTGCAAGAGCACGTGTTCGCCGTGGGCGAAGAAACCCTGGATGAGGAAGAGCGACAGGGCGAAGGGCCAGATCAACAGCGCGTTGCTCTTGAGAAAGGGTTGAAAGACCCGACCACAGGCAGCCAGCGGCAGCAGTCCAAGGATGTACAGCGCCAGCAGCCACCACAAGTTGGGCAAGGTGGCTGCGGCCACGAAGAATACGCCCATCATGGCGATCTTCGTGAGCGGATGAAGGGCGTGCAGCTCGCTGGAGCGGGGGATGTAGAGTGTCGGTGTGCTCATCGAATAACCGCGTGTTTCTCCGCCCACTGCCACGCGCAGCAGCAGGCTGCTTTTAGGCTCGCGGTCATTTCCCGAATCTGGAGATCGATATTTACTCCTGGGAAAAGCGTGCCATGAAGCGATCCGGCAGGGCAAGCAAGATGGCCCAGATGATGAAGAAGGTAACCGCTTTGTCGATCGGATCGGAGACCACGCCCTGTGCCATGTTGGCGCCGAGCATGTCGAGTCCCGCACCTCGGAACATGGCCACGAGCGCATCCGTGCCGCTGCCCGTCACGCCGCCGAAAACGTAGGCTGCGATGGGCGCCGACAGCACGGCGGCGATGATGCCCGTGATCAAGCCGGCGATGACGGACTTCCACCAGACCTTCATCCAGTCACCCGTGCGGAATGCCCCCGCCAACGCGCCGATAATCGCTGCTACACCGGCCCAGGCAACCGCCTCGGGGAACAGGCCCGTGATGGTCCACACGAAGTTGGCCAGCAGCCCGGTCAGCGCTCCGGCCCAGGGCCCGACGAGCACGCCCACGAGCACCGTGCCGATCGAATCCAGATAAAGCGGGACCTTGAGCGATAGGACGAGCTGTCCCACGGCGACGTTGATGGCAATCGCCACCGGAATCAGTACGAGCGTCAATGTCGTGAACTCGCGTCGAATTCGATCCATGGCAATACCTCCCTCTTATAAGTGTCTACCTAAAATGAACTATACGTCAGGCGCGTCTTTGAGTCCAGTGCGATTTTTCGAGATCGGTAAATCGCCATTGAAAACGTAGATTGCAGCCGGGTGGCAGGAGGCGGTAAACTCCCGAGCATCCCTCATGCAGACTATGAGCGGCGATTAAAGCGTGATACAAATAAATATCGATTTGGACGTGGTAGTTGAATTCTTGACAATGATTTATCCGAGTTATTCGATACGTGGAAAAGTGTTCTCTCGGCGATCATACGATTGTGTATGTGTGTCTCGCTGTTAAACCTTGATCTAAAAAAATGGAGGGCCCAATGTCGTTTAAACCTTCACAACGCGCCGTTGTATGGGGGATTGCTACCCTGTTGAGTTTGCTTCTGATCACGACCCTGATGTCGTGCAGCGCGGCCGGAACATCTGGTCCGGCGGAAGACGGATCCACGGGGCAGGGAGATTCATCTGCGGATTCTGGACAAATTGGAGAGCCTCTCGGGGAAGCCGCCGGATCGGCCGGGGATTTCTCCGGGGAGGGTACGCCGATAAGCTCGTGCCCCGAAGGCCCTATGTTCATGGAAGTCCAGATGTTCGAGAGCTGGGCCTGGGCGCCTGGCGGGCAAGAGGAATTCGGCCAAATCGACGGTGGGGGAACGGTGACCTGCATGGTGGAGATCTCCGGATCCAAGGTGACCGGTGAAGTCAATTGTTACTTCGATTATTCCAACGAAGGTACCCTGCAAGGAGAATCCGGGTCGTGCGAAATCAAAGGCCAGGGAGTCGCTTTAGCCAAAATAACGGGCAGTTGTGATAATTTAACACTCACCCTGCATGTCGAAGAACTCACCGCGGGTGATGAAACGGGCGAAATGCCCCTGGATGCGACGATGAAATGCGGGAATAAAACCACCCCCTACTTAACCTTTTACCCAAGGACCTATGTCACGTTCGATGTCCCTCTCCGAGCCGGCGAATTCGAATACGTAATGGAAAAAAGGGCATGCATGGTGGATTTCGTCGAATGTTCCAAAAAGTACCTTTTCCGCGTGCACGATGCCGAGTTCCAGGAGTAGCGCTGATCTAAAATTTATCGGTCAGATGATCGTTTTCGATATTACAACTTTATATCGGATGGTTTTCCGGTTTCAATAATTTCGACCAATCCCCGGCCTCCGTTGACACGAATCCGATCCCCGGTTTTTAAACGCATCGTCGCATCACCGCAGCCGACGACGGCCGGGATTCCCAGCTCTCGGGCAACGATAGCGGCGTGACTGAGCGGCGCGCCCAGGTCGGTGAGGATCGCCGCGGCGCGCGGGAAGAGCGGAGTCCAGCCGATGTTGGTCAGGGTTGTGACCAGGATTTCGCCCGCTTGGAATTGGTCGCTGTCTTCCAGGCGATCCAGCCTGCGCACGATCCCTTCGACGATGCCGAGCGCCCCGGGTACGCCCCTGATCGTATCGGTTGCTTCCTCGATGCTTTCAATGCCGGACGCATTTGCGTTGTAGATGTCGCTGCGTCGATTCGCACTCGCAGCCCATTCGAAGGGGTCGAATCGTCCGACGATGATCGTCGGGTACGGCGGAAGGGCACGGTATCGCTCGTGGGTTTCTTTTCGCCCGGGTATGAATCGACGCGCGGTGGCATCACCCGCAAGCAGGGCCAAAATCTCCTCTATGGTCAGGAAGAACACATCTTCTCCGACGCCGATTAGCTCGCCGGCTCGCAAGGCAAAGGCGCGAATCACCATCGAACAGCGTGTCGATTCCGAGCGCACTGCTTCCCGCTGATGTGCGGCGAGGGCGGCCTTTCCCAGGCGTTTTTGCATCGATTGAACTTTGCGTGGATAGCGCTCCCAGAATCGCTGCCATGCGGCTTCGTATGCCACTTTCTGTTTGGCCATAAGTGAATCGATGTCTACCGGATTTTTCGCAAACTCGTCGAGTTGGTGATCGAGCCAGGATGGATCCTCCAGGGGACGCGGCCAGGCGTATTCGACTTCGTTCTCGCCCCGATGTCCGTATGCTTCCATGTATTCCTGGCGGCTCATCTCGCCGCTCGCCACCTTGCCGATTCCGGTCAGTGGTCCGAGGCTTTCCAGCGGCGATGCCAAGCCGCTGAGATTGGACAGCAGCGCGTTGGCGTCCTCCGTCCCGACCAGTTCGCGCAACTCGTTCTCCATTCGATGGGGCAGATCCGCCGCTGCGGCGTTGGCGATGAAGAAAGCATAAAGAGAATACGGTGTGATTTCGTCCCGCCACAGCGTGAGCAAGGTTGCACGATCGGCTTGATCTGTACGCTTAATCATTGCGGCACACCACTGCGGATTTTCTGCGACGAATTGCGACATCTTGTTCCGCATACGCGCCACTTTGATCCCTATTCGGGCGATACTCGGAAGCACCTTAAACCACCACGTCCTCGTTGAAATCGGAATGAGTGGGATTTCTACATCCTGCGGAACCTCTCCCCAAAACGCAGTGACCTGTTCGAGCGCCTTGCGGGAATCTCCGCCGAAGAACGGACGAATGGCCGAAACCTGAACGCTCAGATTCATATATCCACGGCCGCCGATAATACCGGCCAGTGGATATCCGTCCAAACCCATTGAAGAACCGTCACTCAAGTCCACACCTTTATAAGTAAGGCCTTTGCGTAGGGAGCAGGAGAAGGGGGTAAGCACGTGCGGCGCGTTTTCGACCAGGTTGGCGCCGGACCAGAGGAAATTGCCGCGCAGGCTGTCGTTCCATTCGGCGCTATCCGCTTTATAAGCGTTCAGGGTCGTGATGGGGCGTGATTGCAGAATATAAAGTCTTCCTCCTGCAATTGCCCACTCTATGTCTTGTGGACTGCCCAGTTCTTTCTCCAACCGGACGGCATTGCGATAGAGCGTTCGAGCGTGACGACTGAGTTCATCTGGTCCGCTGTAGGTTCCCTCGGGCCGCTCGAAGGTGAAGACCTGTGCGTTGGCCTGCCCCGAGACCAGTTTCTCTCCCAACCCTTCGACGAAGTTGCCTGTCATGTGCATCTGGTCACCCGTTACTGGATCGACCGTGAACAGCACGCCGGAGAGGTCCGCTCGGATCAAACGTTGAACGATGACGGCGATCTCGTGGTCCTTCTGCTCCATCGCTTGCGCTTGGCTGTAGGCTTGCACCCTGTCGCTTTGCCGCGAACGGCGTACCTTGAGGATGGCGTCGCGGATCTGCGCATCCGTATGTGCGTCCAGGACCGTCTCGAATTCGCCAGCAAAAGAAGCCTGCGCCGTATCCTCACATACCGCTGAAGAGCGAACGGCTAAAGACCCATCGCTACTTTTCTGTCGTAAATGGGCGATGTATTTCTGAACCTCAGCCCATGATTCGTCCGTTAGTATGTCTTCGGTGAATGCAGATGGCAGGATGACGAATCCGTCGGGTACACGATAACCCGAACGAAACAGCCGGGCAAGCGTAGCAGCTTTGCCACCGGCGCGCAGCTCTTGTTTCTGAGCCAATTGCTGAAAAGTGAGAATCATATAGAAAACTGCCTTTCATACAAAGTAATGGTTTTCAATCATTTTCGTCGCAGTCATGACTGAAAATATTATTCTTCGTCTTCTTCTGCGGCATGGAGCAAGGATGACATTTCCTCCATATACCCCATGACCATCGATTGTTTGGCCATGGCGATACCCCTGTCCAGATCGCCGACGACCAGCAATTTGTCGCCGGCCTTGATCTCGAAATCTCGCCGGGCTTTAACGGGGATGACGACCTGCCCACGTTCGCTGACCGTGACCGAGCCGTAGAAGCGTCGTTTTTCCGATTTTGGCATGACACTCTCCAAGAAAAAACATGTAATTCGTATAAACAAGACAAATCTTACTGCTACTTGTGTGGTTTGTCTAGCCTGAATTGCCCCCGTGTTACGAAAATGAGGCACAACAACGATGGGAATCCGGTTATGATAGAAAGAGCCCCCTGGGGGCATCACCCTACTCCTCATTGGATTGTGTCGAAGCACGGGCAACCGCCTATCCGTATTGCGGAAACGTTATGGGTTTGCTATGGAGGGAAAATGACTGACTTTCAAGATTTCGATTCATTGTCCGACCGGCAGATACGCGAATTGGCGAAACAGAAAAGGATTCCGGGAGCAGCGAAATTGAACCCGCAGGAAATCCTTCGCCTGCTTCGCAGTTTTCAAGCGCTGGAAGCCAAACCGAAGACGGAATTGCTTGCCCTGCTCAAAGCGTATGAAATCAGAAACCTAAGAGAGGCACCAAAGAATCACCTGGCGTTAATCGCTTTACAAGCAGCTCGTTATAACCAAGCAAACCAAGCGGAGCTTCTCAGAATTGCACGTAAAGCCGGATTATTTCTCAACCATCTCGAAAAAAAGGAC
>CAYYVY010000010.1:0-7689 GCA_964475265.1 uncultured Anaerolineaceae bacterium
TCGGCGACTCGTCGCTGCTCTACGAGAAGCTGGCCTACGAGATGATGTACGCCGCCGGTCTGCCCGCCAGCCACGTGGCCTACGTCGAACTGTGGATCGATTTCAGCGACGACGCCAGCCCACCGGTTTTTTGGGGTGTGTACTCGCTGGTCGAGCGCGTGGACAACAAATACATCGGCAACCGCTTCGGCGCCGAGAGCAAGGGCGGCAACCTCTACAAGGCCAGCCACGCCCAGCGCGGCCCGATGGACCTGATCTACTACGGCGACAAGATCGAAGACTACCCCACCCAGAACGGCCAGTACGCCTACGGCAAGATGACCAACGAGGAAGAAGCCGATTACAGCGACATCGTCCATCTGTGCAAGCTGCTGGACGGCACGACTTACGCCTCCGACGAGGAATTCATGGCCGCGTTCGAATCCGTCTTCGACATGGACGCCTTCCTGCGCTACCTGGCCGTGGTCACCATCATCGACAACTGGGACACCTACCCCTACACGGGCAACAACTATTACCTGTATCACGATCCCGTGACCGACATCTTCGAATGGATCCCCTGGGACCTGACCTGGGGCGGCAACCCGCAGGCGGCGGTCTTCGAACGTACCGATCCGGGTATGATGGCGCGCGCCCCGCTGCACGACAAGGTCATGGAAATCGCATATTACCGCGGCAAGTACGCCGCCTATATCGATCTGCTGCTGCGTGTGTGGTTCAACAGCGAGAACGTCACCGATCTGGTCCAGACCTACCACCGCATGATCGCGCCCTACGTGACCCAGGCCGGTGGCGATAAAGCTTTTTACGGCGATGAGGCCATGTTCCCTCCCGATGCGTTCGACCATTCCTGGGAAGCGCTGCTCGAATTTGTGGCCGCACGTGAAACCTACGTGCGCATTGCGTTGCAAGCGGAATTATCTGGGGAGACATCACAAGAATAACATGAAGCGAGGAGTTATCATGAAACGAAAAGTCGCAATCCTGCTCACACTATTGGTTGTGCTTCTACTCGCCGTCGCACCGGTCGCCGCTCAGGAGGGAGAAGGGTTTACGGATTCGTTCGACGACCCGTCGATGCCCGGCTGGGAACATTCGCCGGAAGCGATCGTTGCCGAGGGCGCCCTGCAGATCGGCCCGGGGAATTTTGCCGCTCGCGGCGGCGCCTGGCAGGATTTCGAGGTGTCCTTTAAGCTGCGTTTCAAGGGACCCGGGGAGACGCACATCAATTACCGCGCCGGCGACAGTGGCACTTACGTGCTGGTCCTTATGGAAGGTGAAACGATCCTGATGAAAAACCAGGGAGAGGGCCAGGAAAGCGTGCTGGCCACGGCTTCCGGATTCCAGCCGACGGAAGACGCCTGGATGGATTTCAAGATCACGCTCAAGGGCGGCGAACACACCATCGGCGTCGACGGAACCGATATCATTACCGCCAGCGACTCCGATCCGCTTGGCATGGGCACGCTCGTCTTCGCCTCGCACGGCGAACGCACCACCACCATCGACGACGTTTCGCTGCAGGTGCTCGTCTCGGAAACCGGCGGTGAACCCGGGGAAGAACCGGTCCCCGAACCGATCTCGGCCGTCCCGGCCGCCACAGTCGTGCCGACCACCGAACCGAGCGCCCTGACGTCGCTACTGGACGCCTTTTCGACAAGCGCGGGCAGCACGCTCGCGGTGAACGTCTTCGCCGTCAACCTAGTCCTTGCGGCGCTGTATTCTTTCATCCTCAGCCGCGTCTACGTCTTTTGGGGCTCCTCGCTCTCCAATCGACGCAAGTTCGCCGCTAACTTCATGCTGGTCACCGTCACCACTACCTTCATTATCCTCGTCGTGCGCTCCTCGGTAGCGCTCTCCCTCGGCCTGGTTGGTGCGCTTTCGATCATCCGCTTCCGTACCGCCGTCAAGGAGCCGGAGGAGCTGGCCTACCTGTTCTTCTCCATCAGCCTGGGCATCGGTCTGGGCGACAACCAGCGCCTGGTCACCACCCTCAGCCTGGTGATGGGCATCCTGCTGCTCGGCCTGGCGCGCCTGCTGCGCCAGACGCAGGCCGACGTCAATCTGCACCTGTCCATCACCAGCCGCGGGGTCAGCAAAGCCGGCATGCAGCAAATCCAGGAGACGCTGGAGAAATACTGCAGCAAACTGCGCCTGATCCGCTACGACGAAAACACCGAATTGATGGAGATGGCCTTCGTGGTCGAGTTCCGCCACATGTCCGACCTTGAAAAGACTCGCGATGCACTGCTGGCGCTTTCGCCGGCGATGGAAATTTCGTTCCTGGACAACAAGGGCATCTGGTAGATGGCCGACACCACCCTGCCCGCCGCCGATTTAAGCGGCTACACGCAGCTGCGTTCCTACCGCTACGAACGCAAGTTCCTGGTTGAGGAGCTGCTGCCCAGCCAGGTAGTGGCGATCGTACGCCGGCATCCGCTGCTGTTCTACGCACCCTACCTGCCGCGCCAGATCAACAGTCTGTATCTGGACACGGCCGACATGGAAAATTACTACGACAACGTGGCCGGGTCCGAAATCCGCCGCAAAGTGCGCCTGCGCTGGTACGGGCCGGCCACGGGGGAAATTCACAACCCTATGCTCGAAATCAAGGTCAAGCAAGGTCTGGTGGGCAAGAAAATTTCCTACCGCATGATTGATTTCACCCTGGACGAACGCTTCTGCGACAGAGTCTTTCAGGACGTGGCTGACCGCTCGGACCTGCCGCAGGTGGTGCGCGACGACCTGCATACGCTCAGCCCGGTGCTGCTCAACTGCTACCAGCGCGGCTACTACGCTACGCGCGACAACGACTTCCGCGTGACCGTGGATTACCGGCAGATTTTCTGGAAGATCAACATGGCCCTGGGCAACCCGCTGATCCACCGCCAGAAGAACCCCCGCGAAGTGATCGTGGAGTTGAAATACGAGATCGACCAGGATCCAAATGCCGACCGCGCCGCGGGCTACTTCCCCTTCCGCGTGACGCGCAATTCGAAGTACGTACAGGGCATCGAACGGGTGTATTTCTGAAAATTTACACGCTAATGTTGGAGATCGTACTCGCAAATGATAAGTCTCCGTAAGTCCTCGTAGGGAATCGAGCGGGTATACTTCTGATGGTTTTTCAATCGGTTGGTACAGGGAGAGAGTTATGAAACGGTGTCTCGTTGGTATGCTGTTCTTTGTGATCTTGCTTTCCGCATGTTCTAAAAGCGCTTCAACCCAGCCTGCCCCCACAGCAACGCCCACGGAAGCACCGCCGCAAGCAGCGCCAGAACCCACGGCAACGCCGAGCCTGATCGCCGGCGACATGGCGGACTGTTTGCCTGCGGTCGAGGATTTCCAAGAGCCGTATCTACTGACTGGTTTCCCGGTGACGAACGATTCGCTCGTTGAGAATTGGGGCGCCGAATATCAAGCCATTTTCGAGGAAACCGGCCGCCAGGAAGGCTACATCGGCCTGTACGATCTGGAACCCACCGAGATGGTCTCGCCACCGCGCTTGCTGATCGTTGTCGAGCGCTTCGACAGCGTCGAGGGCGCCGCCGCGTTCTTTGGCTACGACTTCCCGGACGGTTTCCGTGGGGGAATCTACGAAGGTGAAGCGATCGAACTGGGCGCCGCCGAACACGCCATGCTGGCGACGATCGAAAATCCCAACGGCGATGACCCCAACGGCTTGAAGATGACCATCACCTTCCAGTACCGTAACGTCAACGTGATCGTCGAGAGCCAGGGTACGGCCGACAACGTCTACGAGTATTATTTGGAACGCATCGCCCTTTCGATTTTGGAAAAATTAGAGCAAGGTCTCTAGCGACCGAAATCTTGGCTGTCCGTGGAAGAAGTTGTATCGTGGGACAGTACTAAAACGTATCTGACGCAGTACGCTCATCAGGAGCAATCTTGAATTGGGCATACTGCGTGTTCGCTCAGCGGCCGCACATCAGGGTTCTTTCAGAAGCCCGCATAGAGCAGGGAGACCTTCGATCCGTTTCCGCTGTTACTCGAGGTAACGGATACGGTCATATTCCCCTGATCGCTGGAAAACTGCAGCAGTGCCGTTGGAGCCATCACCAAGTCGTAATCCAGTGTGTATCCCAGCGCAATCAATTCATCCGTGTAGAAGGCGGCGATCTCATCCAAATCCACCATGGTGTCGTATTCGTAAATTCCCATGTCGGCTTGAATGGAAACGTTACTGGCGTCGTCCAACACCGGGAAAGGGATATCCGCCGGCACACCACGGAATTCTTCCGCTGCCGGATCTGCTTCCGCGATCTCACAATCTTCAGGCAGAGCCAAATCCGAGCTGTGATCGATAAATTCAAAATCCAATTGGAAAGTCAGGTCGATTTCGCCTGATCCATCGCCGTCCTGGCTGCTATCCAAACCGGTTCCAGCCTGGTCGATGCGTACGATAACCTGGCTGACACGATCGACGTAGACGCTTCCGCGGGTATCAACGAACTCGAAATCATAGAACGCCGATCCTTCATCCGCTAACAGATTCTCGTGCGTCACCTCATAACGGTCCGTTACAGTCCCGTTAATCATTACCCCGCTTTCGACCAGCGTTGCTTCTCCGGTGAGGTAATTGCCGTTGATAAAGTAGTCGTCGTAGGGATTTTCCAGGTTGCCCGCTTCCGCAGAACAACCACCCTGCTCTACGACGAGGTACAAGGCATCGTCCAGGCCGACATACGTGAATGGCACCACGCCGCCCCAGAAAGATATAGACGTATCGAAGGTGAAGCGATAGCTGGGCGGCGCACCTGCAAACCAATCCCCGCGGATGTCGACGAAACCTGTGGTCGAGCCCTCGTATTCGAGATTCATGTGCGTTGAAAAATTCTTATCCCGATACTGGTATAGTCCGGGATCATCCAGGTTCAACACATATGGGCCCGGGACGGTATCTTCAGCATCCGGCGCATCCAACTGCACGTCACCCGCTTCCGAGGGACCCTTATCGGCAGTAGTATCTACCTCGGAAACACCACAAGAAACACTTAAGACCATGGCGGCCAGTATCATCATCGCCCTAAAAAGACGTTTGAAATGCATGTCAGCACCTTCCTAATTGAATTCGAGCACTGAATCATCTTGATAACGTATCTGATATCAAGCTATTCGTCGTAATTTTACCTGTTTTGTTATAATTTTGCCATAGGTACGCGCCGAATGGGAATTTCTCGACGCGCGCATGTCGTCCTGGCAGTGATCTGCTGTGGATCAAACCACACAGTAAAAAAAACAACCGGCATAGGAGTTGTCCCATGATGAAAACGATAAAACGGTTACGAAGTCTGGCTTTGCTCAGCGTCCTATTGGCTGCGTGTGCTTCAGGACCACAGACACGAGCAGACGAAGGAATACCCGGCAATGATTCTGCGGACGAGACTTCGCAGGAAGATACGGCCACACAGTACATGCTCGAGGGGGAATACGAGTTCTCCATGGAGGCGACGGTAAACGGCCTGGCGAACATGCTGGTGGATGACACCATGCAATCGGATTGGAAAGGGCATTTCAGCATCGATGCCGACGGGCAAATCAGCGGACAGGGTCTTTTTAGCTACTCGGCTTCGATTTATAGCACTGATGACAAACAATGCGGTTACGTTTGGCAAGACGAAGGTGAATATACATTTATATTCGGCGGCACAGCTCGTCCGGACAAACTCACCCTGCCGATCAAAATTCTTACACCTACGCTGCAAAAGAGTAACACAGGCAGCCCGCAAGCAACCTGCCCTGATCCTAATAATTCGAATATGGACATTCCAGCGGGTTACATCCAGATCCATCGGAAAAATCTTGTGGCGGCGATCATCCAGCATATTCACACCACACTCGGTGATCAAATTCAATCTGCCGAGCCGCTTCAAGTGAAAGAGGGCACCGTGAACTATGCCATCCAGGTCACGTTTACCCCTGCCCTGGTGCCGCTCACCGCAGAGGATTAACCCAGCAAGCAGATCGTATTCCATTATTGATATGCCCTGTAACACCTCGCCCTTTCAATACTAGAAATGCTGGGGGTGGATCTCTATACACTGAATTTGAGATTATTCGGTCATACCTGAGTAAGCTACCACAACGCAGGGTTGTGGTTTCCTCGTCCCTGCGTTGTAGATTCGCGCAGAAATCTTTACTCGACGAGCGCGCGAGACATGGCGTAAATCATTGAAATCACGTTTCCACGCTGACGGTAGATGGATGAATTTTGGCCACATGGTTGCGAGGAAACTAATCTTACCCTGATGCAATTTAGGGCATCACTCCCCTTATAGGATTGTGTACAATAGGATGGCTTTCCATTGGGAGGGGTCTCGTGTGGTTGGTTTGGGGAACAAAAAAGGTCGAGAAACCGCTTGGCTATGCGGCCGAATTTTGCCCGATCTGCAGGGCGCCCAGAATTTTTAAGATTTTCCGTGCCGGAATGACCACACACATCTACTTCATCTCCGTGGGGACGGGTGAACTGACGGGATACTTTGGGAGATGCCAGGAATGCAATACGGCCATTCCCATCGATGCTGCGAAGTTCGTTCGATTCGAAAAAGAAGCGCCGGACAAGCTCGAAACGCTGATCCAGGCCACCTACCCGGATTTTTATCGACATTACGAGGGACGGCTTGAAATCGAGAATCGTCTACGCAGACGAGAGCCCGTCATGCTTCCCGATCGGGAAGGACTGCTGATGGAACCGTTCACGATCCTAGCCATGGATGTCGAAGATCGCTTCGCATATCTGAGAATGGATAGAGAAATAGCCATCGGCTGCGCTGCCACGAGCGTGATCTTCACCCTCCTGGCCTGCGGTACAGCTTCGTTTGTGAAAGACGATTTCGCTCGAGACTCGATTAATCTGGGAATAGGGCTTGTGGTATTCGCTGGCATGCTATATACCTTCGTTCAGATCATTCGGGCGCCGAAGCGCTACGTCCGGCGCATGATCCTACCCCGATTGTCCCGGGCTTTGCGGCCGTTGAAACCAATCCGACATGAGATCACGGACTGCGTCGCACGAATCGAGTCCAAGGGACTGCGCCTCGGCAAGCACATCGTCGAGGAAGAGCTCTGGGAGGCAGTTCAGAAACGATAAACTCGGTCCTACTTTCCGATGAACTCAATCTCGCCCGTTCTGGTCCAGGGAGGATTACTTTTCGTGAACACCAAACGGCAATTGTCAATATTTGGCATCTTTTTACTCATCTACGCGCTGCTGGTTTTTTCAAGCGCTTTGATCACACCTACAGACCAAATGGTGCCTCCGGGGCAGCCGGACACGGCAACGAAAATCTCTGGCTGGCAATTTGGTCTCGCCAGCGCCGGCGTGGCCATCGTGCTCTACGGCGTCCTGGGACTGGCCGGATTCTGGTTCGCACGCCATCTGGATTTGCCCGGCGTCTATCGAGAAGGAGCAAGCTGGGACGCCTGGCTGCGCAAACCGCTGCTGTGGGGCCTCGGCCTTGGCGTGATCTGCGTACTCATCGACCGGGTCATTGCCCTGGCGTTCTCCGTGGAAGGACTCCCGCATCCCGACTTCCCATTGTCGCTGCTTGCCTCCGCATCGGCGGGCATCGGCGAGGAGATCATGTTCCGCGGATTCATGTTTGGATTGTGGGCGTTCATCCTCAATTGGCTGCTGCGGCGCTGGGATGCCGGACGCACGGCGCT
>CAYYVY010000010.1:7789-66535 GCA_964475265.1 uncultured Anaerolineaceae bacterium
CACGGCGCTTTGGACCACATGGAAGCGAAACTGGCCAAAGTCGATCTCACACTGCGCGACGTCGTCAAACTCGACGTTCTCCTGCGGGACGCATGGAACATCCCCATCATGGAGAAGGTTTTCAAGGAACGCTTCAAGGGCGCGTATCCGGCGCGCAAGACCATCCAGACCAACTTCGCCCACGCCGGCGGCCCACAGGGTCTGCATGTGCAGATTGATGGGATTGCATACCGAGGGAAGAATCCCTAGAGAATCCAATCCATCCTACATTTTATTGATATGTAATTCCTGGGGAATCCTTTACGCTGCCTGCTCCCACACAGGCGAGTGGGAGTAGCCCATCTCGAAGGCCTTCTTGTTCAGCATTAAAGTGGTCGGCGGCACGGTTGCGGCGATGGCCTTTTCGACCGCCTTGCGGTCGGTGAAATCCACCACCGCCGTGAAGAACCCCAACATGATCACGTTCATCACGATGCGCTTGCCCAATTCTTCGGCCAGGCGCGTCGCTGGTATGCCCACCGTCGGATCTCCCGTCTCCGGGGTAACGAAGTCACTCTCGATGATTACCAAGGCGTCCTCGCGCGCTTCCGGGCGAAAGCGTGCGTAGCTCTCCTGCGACAGCGCCACCAGCACGTCCGCCTCCTGCACGAAGGGATAATCGATGGGCCGGTCGGCGACGACCAGGTTGGCGTTCGACGCCCCGCCGCGCGCCTCGGGACCGTAGGCCTGGGTCATCACGACGTCCAAATCCTGGTACAGCGCCAAAGCCCGACCCAAAATAACGCCAAACAAACCGACGCCCTGCCCTCCAAAACCGGAAATGCGTATTTGTTTAACCAAATCGATCACTCCTCGATGCGTATGGGTTGATAGGGTATGGAATTCCGATCCACAAAGCGACCGACGTAGATCGGTTGGTTGCTGCTTAAATCGATCTCGACGTCTTCCAAAGGCACATGCTTGTCGATCTTGCAGCGTTCCTTGTAAAGCAGCATCTCTTCGACGCCGTCCTCGATCTGATTCGATTTGCCGTAACCGATGGGACACGGCGAGAGCACTTCGATGAACGAAAACCCGGGTTTGCGAAAGGCGTAGAGGATGTCTTTCTGAATCTGGTGCGGGTGCATCGTCGTCCAGCGCGAGACGAAATTCGCCCCGGCCGCCGCCAGGAGTAAGGGGAAATTAAACGGATGCTCGGGGTTGCCGTACGGCGCCGTCGTCGCCCGCGCGCCGTAGGGCGTGGTAGGGCCGGCCTGGCCGCCGGTCATGCCGTAGTTGAAATTGTTGCAGCAGATCACGGTCAGATCGACGTTGCGGCGCGCGGCGTGGATCAAATGATTTCCGCCGATGGCCGCCAGATCGCCGTCGCCGCTGAAGACCACGACGTTCAGTTCTGGTTTGGCCAGCTTGATCCCCAGTGCAAAGGGGATGGCCCGGCCGTGCGTGGTGTGATAGGAGTCGATCTCCATGTATCCCGCCACGCGACCGGAGCAGCCGATCCCCGAGACGACCACGTGCTGCTCGATGGGAATGCCCGAATCGAGGATCGCCTGCGCGTAGCAGTGCATGACAATGCCGATCCCGCATCCCGGGCAGAAGATGTGCGGAATGCGTTCCTGGCGCAGGATCGTGTCCAGCGGATGGCTATCGACGTTGACGATGGCCGTTTCCACGACCGGCAACCTCCATGATCGCTCGAAAGATTTCGTCGGGCGACATCATTTTTCCGCCGGCGTGATTCACACCGACGACTCTCTGCGTGACGTGGCGCTCCAGCTCACGTGACACCTGTCCGAGGTTGATTTCGGCCACGATAAACGCATCCACGTCTTTGGCGATTTCCTTGATCCGGCGCTCGGGGAAAGGCCACAGCGAGACCAACCGCAGGAAAGCGACGGGCATCCCTACGCGCCGGGCTTCGCGCACCGCCCGTTTGGCGGAACGCGCCGTGCAGCCAAAGGAAACCACCACAATTTCCGCTTCTTCGAGCCATTCTTCTTCGACGATGATGATCTCATCGGCGTTGCGCTCGATCTTGTCGCTCAGGCGCGTCACCAGGGCGTGATGCGTTTCGGCATTCATGTCCGGGTAGCCGCGTTCGTCGTGGGTCAGGCCGCTGAAATGGATGCGGTAGCCTTCACCGGCATGGACCATGGGCGGCACCAGATCGTCGTCTTCAACGGCGAAGGGTTTGAAATCCTCGCCCGGCATTTGTCTGGGCCGCTTGCGTTCCCAACGCTCGATTTGCTTCGCCGGCGGGATGACCACTTTCTCGACCATGTGCCCCACGACCTCGTCGGCCAGGATCAGTACCGGTGTGCGGTAGCGATCGGCCACGTTGAAAGCACGCACAGTCAGGTCGAACATCTCCTGCGGCGAACTGGGAGCGTAGGCCACGATCTGATAGTCCCCGTGTGAGCCCCATTTGGCCTGCATCACATCCGCCTGGCCGGGAAGCGTGGGCAAACCAGTCGAAGGCGCGGCGCGCATCACGTTGACTAGAACGCAGGGGATTTCGAGCATGATCGCCAGACCGAGGTTCTCCATCATCAGGCTGAAACCCGGCCCGGAGGTGGCCGTCATAGCACGCGAGCCGGCCGCAGAAGCGCCCAGCACGGATGCGATGCTGCTGAGTTCGTCTTCCATCTGGATGAAAACGCCGCCCGTGTTGGGCAATCTTCGCGCCAGATACTCGGCGATCTCGGTCGACGGCGTGATGGGGTACCCACCGAAAAAAGTGCAGCCTGCGGCGATCGCCCCTTCGGCGCAGGCGTGATCGCCGTGCATGAAGTGCTTCCCGGAACGTACCTCGGCTGCGTTCAATCCTCACCCTCCCCGGTGTAAATGGCGAACTCCGGACAGACCATGGCGCAGAAGCCGCACAGCGTGCAGGCGCCTTCTTTCCCCGGGGCGATCTCCGGGATGTGGTACCCTTTAGCGTTCGTTTGCTCGGAGGCTTGAAGTACGTTTCGAGGACAAAGGCGGATGCAAATCCGGCAACCTTTGCAGCGTTCGGGTATCAGATAGATGATCCCTCGCGAGACGACTGCTTCGTCCGTATCGAGAGGCGCTCGTGCAAAGTATCTCATCGTGCCCTCGTGGTAGTCAACGAACCGATGAAACCACTATCTCGGGCCGCAAGAAAACCTGCCGCCTGGCCAAAGTACGGCAATTCGTGTTCCGTACGGGACCAAACTCTCTCTGAATTATATTTAAGGGTAGATGGAAACGACCTTACAGGCAAGTATCAACTGTCAGGGGTGATGTCATGCCTTTTGGCGTGGGGAAATGGTATCCAACGATTACTCCATTTTCTCATTGGCTATGCGCAATATATTCAACCAGATGTTACCTGGCTCTGCGTGGATTTTAGTCGAATGAAATCAATAATCTCAATTGCAAGCGCACATTGAGGAAGGTATAATCGCATCGAATTAATGAAGTGAGCGTTATATCATTAAGTGTGACTCGAATGCGGAGGAGGCGGAAAAGCAGCGCTCAAGCCAGCGTTTTGCTGGCTTGTTTTCTTGGCAAGACGATCAAGCTTATAAGCGTCCACACGCATCTTTCCAGTCTGAGCGTAAAAGGTAAAGCATGGCACGTTTACACGAACATCAGGGGAAAACACTGCTCGCGGAAAGCGGCATCGGAATTCCGAAAGGTGGTCCCGCGAACACAGCAAAGGAAGCCCAGGCGCTCGCTGAGGGAATCGGCAAACCCGTCGTAGTAAAGGCACAAGCCTGGGTTACCGGCCGCGCTGCAATAGGGGCCATTCGTTTCGCCGATACGCCGAAAGAGACTGCCAAAGCGGCCTCCGAAATCCTGGGCATGCAGATCAAGAGCTTCACCGTCGACACGGTGCTGGTCGAAGAAAAACTCGACGTCGCCCGCGAATTCTACGCCGGCGTGATCATCGACGACCAGTCGCAGGCGCCGATGATGATCTTCAGCAGCATCGGCGGCAGCGGTATTGAAGAGATCGCCCAGGAGCATCCCGAGTCGGTATCCCGCCTGGGCGTAGACATCCGTACCGGGCTGCTCGAGCATCAGGCGCGCGATCTGGCCCGCCGGACGGGTATCCACGGCAAACTCCAACTCCAACTTGGCGGCTTACTTTCGAAGCTATACAACGCAGCCCGGAAATACGACGCCCGCGCCGCCGAAATCAATCCCATCGTCCTCACGAAGGAGGGGAAGTTACTCGCCGCAGACTGCCGCATCACGGTCGACGATTACGCCGTGTACCGCCACCCTGATCTAGGCATCGAAATCGCCCGCGAGTTCGACCGGCCGCCCACAGCGCTGGAACGCATCGCCTGGCAGGTGGAGAAGAACGATTACCGCGGAACGTTCTACTTCATCCAGCTCGAACAGGATTTCAAACGCGGGGACGGCGTGATCGGTTTCCACGGCGCCGGCGGCGGCGGCTCGATGATGAGCATGGACGCGGTGCTGAACCGCGGCTACAAATTGGCCAACTTCGTGGACACGAGCGGCAACCCGCCGGCATCGAAGGTCTACCGCGCGGCGCGCATCATCCTCTCACAACCCGGAATCGACGGCTACTTCGCCTCCGGCTCCGGCGTCGCCTCGCAGGAACAATTCCACAGCGCACGCGGGCTGGTGAAAGCCTTCATGGAGACTGCCCTCGAGGTGCCCGCGGTGATCCGCCTGGGCGGGAACGCCGAGGAACGCGCCATCGCCATCTTGGATCGCGCCGGGGACTACATCCCCGCTCCGGTCGAGGGCTACGGAAAGGACGACACGCCGGAATTCTGCGCCCAGCGGCTGGACGAGTTGATTCAAGAATACGAACCTGCAGAAACAGCAACTGCGGCGTACGAGCATGCAAAAGCGAAAGAACCCTACCAATTCGAGACCGTCACAGGGGGCATGGTCACCTATGACCATGCCGCTTGCCGGGAGTGTGAAAGCAAAATCTGCGTCGAGACCTGTGTGCCCAAGATTCTGAAACTCGAGGACGGCGTCCCCGTGCTCAACATCTCGCTCGAAGAAGCAAAGAAAGGCGGGTGCAGCGAGTGCCTGGCCTGCGAGATCGAGTGTTTCTTCGAAGGCAACCGCGGCGGTTACGTCTCCCTGCCCATTCCCGGGTTGGACGAGGAATCCGCAACGTAAACGCACGTTGCGTGTTAGATATGGAGCCGAGATGGCAATATTGATCGACGAAACGAAACGCGTGCTGGTGCAAGGCATCACGGGCCGCGAAGGCCAAACCCGGGCGCGCTTGATGAAGGAATACGGAACCCAGGTCGTTGCCGGCGTGACTCCCGGCAAGGGTAGCCAGGACGTCGAAGGCGTTCCGGTATTCGATACCATCCAGGAAGCCTGGGAGAACGTCGGTCCGATCGACGTCAGCGTATTGTTCATCCCGGCGCCGCTGGTGAAAGGCGCCGCGCTGGAGGCGATCGACGTCGGCGTGAAGCTGCTGGTCATTGTCCCCGACCGTGTGCCGATCTACGACGTGCTCGAGATCGCCGAAGCCGCCCGGCGCAAGGAGGCGCGCTTCGTCGGCCCGAACACGCTGGGTGTTCTCTCTCCGGGCAAGGCCGTGCTGGGCATGATCGGCGGTCGTGCAGCGTCGGCCAAAGCCTGGTTCATGCCGGGTCCTGTGGGGATTTGCTCCCGCTCCGGCGGGATCACCTCCTCGATGGCCTACTACCTGGCGCAGGAAGGGATCGGCGCGACGACTCTGGTGCATGTGGGCGGCGACGTCGTCGTCGGCACGCCGCTGCCCGAAGTCGCCCTGCACTTCGAGAACGATCCGCAAACGAAGGCCATCGTGATGTTCGGGGAGATCGGCGGTACGCAGGAAGAGCGCCTGGCCGATTTGATCGAAGCCGGTGAGGTCACCAAGCCCATCGTGGCCTTTATCGGCGGGAAAGCGGCGAAGAGCGGCACGCGTTTCAGCCACGCCGGGGCGATCATCGAGGGCGGGCGCGGCACGCACGAAGGCAAGGTCAAGCGCTTGCGCGAAGTCGGTGTGCATGTCGTCGACGGTTTCGGCATGCTGCCGCAAGAGACGAAATCCGTCCTGGATCAACATGGGATTGCATTATGAGCGAAACGAATTGGAAAACTGCCATCACCCAGATCGAACCCAACGAGGTGCGCTTGCGCGGTTACCGCATCGACGAATTAATGGGGAACGTGACCTTTGCGCAGGCGATTTTTCTGGCCTTGACCGGAGAACTGCCTGCGCCGAACATATCAAAGCTGCTGGACGCCATGCTGGTTTCGTCCATCGATCACGGCGCCACGCCGCCCTCGGCGCTCGCCGCCCGTACTGCAGCCTCGACCGGCGCGCCGCTCAACGCAGCCGTGGCGGCCGGCGTGCTTTCGATCAACCGTTTCCACGGCGCAGCGATCTATGACTGCATGGGCGTTATTATGGAAGGCATCCAAATGACCGCGGATTCGAGCGTGAGTATCGAAAAAGCCGCCGAAGAATTGGTTGCCCAATACCGCCAGGAGAAGAAACGCATCGCCGGCCTGGGCCACCGCATCCACAGCGACGATCCCCGGACGAAGAAATTGTTTGCCCTGGCACAGGAACTGAAGGTCGCCGGAGACGGCGTGGCCATGATTGGGGCCATTCAAAGCGCGCTTTCCAAGGCGGGCAAAGAGCTGCCCATCAACGTCGACGGCGCCATCGCAGCCCTGCTCGTCGATCTGCACATGCCGCGCGAACTCGCCAACGCCTTCTTCATCATGGCGCGCGTTCCTGGTCTGGTGGCACACGTATACGAAGAACAAACACGCGAACGCCCGATGCGCAAGATCGATCCCATCAAGCATGAATACGACGGACCCCCTGCTCGAAGCCTCGATTGAAACGTCCGTGCGACCTTCAGCCCAATGCTTCGAAGACGCCAGATCTGGCGCGCCGTTTGCCGTGTTTGCGGTTAGTATATTAAGAGTATCCAAAAGGAAGTGAAGATGTCCAAAGAACTGATCGAACTCATCCCCGAATTTTCCGAGATCGAAGATGAAGATCTTCGCCAGCGCGCATTGGCCGTCTGGGAAGAGGCGCTGGCCATCGGCGGGTGGAGCATTGACGACCTCAAACGCATGCCCTACACGCTGCTCGTCGAGGACGTCGATATCAGCTTCCCTGAACACGTCAGCACCGTCTGCCGGCTGTGCATCGCCATGGAAGGTGTGCTTGCGGAAGTATACGGCGAGCGTTATGCGATCAGCCGTGATACGCTCATCGCCGGCGCGCTGCTGGCCGACGTAGGCAAACTGATCGAGTTCAGCGAGGAAGACGGCGAATACAAATGGGCAAGTATGTACCAGTATTTACGCCACCCCTTCACCGGTGTCGGCCTGTGTTTCAAACACGAGATTCCCGAGGCGGTGATGCATGTCGTTGCCACGCACTCCTGGGAAGGCGACAAGTTCGCCCGCCGGCCGGAGTCGATCATCTTCCATCACGCCGATTTCACGGACTTCGATCTGACCAAGTCCGCCAAGTAAAGCTCGTGGCAGATTACTGTATACCGTAAGTAGGAGAACATATGCCGCAAACATTCGCCGAAAAGGTATTGTCCAGAAAAGCTGGAGTAGCCGAGCTATCCGCCGGTCAGATCGTGGAGATCACGCCGGACGTGGCTCTTTCGCACGACAACACGGCACCCATTTACGGGATTTTCCAGAAGATGGGTGCGGAACGGGTTTTCGATCCCGAGATGCACGCTATCTTTCTCGATCACGCCGCTCCTGCGCCGACGACCAAGCACGCAGAAAATCACCGCCTCATCCGCGAATTCGTGCGCCAGCAAGGAATTCCGCACTTCTTCGAGGTCGGGCGCGGGATTTGCCACCAGGTGTTGGTCGAAGAGGGACTGGCGCTTCCAGGAGAAATCGTGCTGGGGTCGGATTCGCACACGCCCCACGCCGGTTCGATGGGCGCATTCGGGGCCGGCATCGGCCGCAGCGAGATGGCTTCCATCTGGGCCATCGGCAGCCTGTGGCTGCGCGTGCCGGAAAGCATCAAAATCGTAGTACACGGACATTTAGCTGAAGGTGTATCCGCCAAGGATCTGGCGCTATACGTTATCGGCGAAAACGGCGCCGACGCGGCGCTCTATCAATCCGTCGAATGGCACGGCGAAGCCATCGAAGCGCTCGACATCTCCCAGCGTGCGGTGCTGCCCAACATGATGGCGGAGATGGGCGCTAAAAACAGTTACGTTCCCGCCGATGAGAAAACCTTCGCCTACCTCGAAGGCCGTGCGAAACGCGCCTGCGAGCCCGTCGATCCCGACGAAGGTGCCAGGTACGCACGCATTCTCGAGTACGATGCGGCGCAGATCCAACCTATGATCGCCTGCCCACACACGGTGGACAACGTCCAACCACTATCCAAGCTGCGAGGCACGCGTATCCACCAGGCCTTTCTGGGCACGTGCACCAACGGCAGACTGGAAGATCTCGCCGCAGCAGCAGCAATTCTCGAGGGAAAACAAATCGCCAAGGGCGTGCGCATGATCGTCATTCCCGCTTCTTCCGACGTGTATCTGGAGGCGCTCAAAGCTGGATATCTGGAAACATTCGTGCGCGCCGGCGCGGTTATCGAAAGCCCCGGGTGCGGACCCTGCATGGGAAATCATATGGGCGTGCCCGCAATCGACGAAGTGACGATCAGCAGCGCAAACCGCAACTTCCGCGGACGCATGGGCACGAAAGAGAGCGAAATATACCTCGCCAGCCCGGCGGTCGTCGCCGCCTCGGCGGTCGCGGGAGAAATTTCTCACCCAAAGGATATTAACTGATGTCCAAAGAGAGTATTATTCGCGGTCGAGTTTGGAAATACGGCGATGACGTCAACACCGATGTCATTTTTCCGGGCAAGTATACGTACACGGTCAGCGATCCCAAGGAAATGCCGCAGTATGCCCTCGAGGATCTCGATCCACGCTTCGTGAAGGACATGCAGCCCAACGACATCATCGTGGCGGGGACGAACTGGGGCTGCGGATCGTCTCGCGAACAAGCCGTCACCTGCTTGAAAGAAAGCGGACTCGGGGCGATCGTTGCCAAAAGCATCGCCCGCATTTACTACCGCAACTGTATCAACGCAGCACTGCCGGCCTTGATTTGTCCCCAAGCGGTCGAGGCCATCGAGGATGGTGAATCCATCGAGATCGACCTGCAAGGCGGCACGATTCGCTGCGCGGGCGGAGAATTCAGTTTCCCGCCGCTCCCGGAAGCAGTGATGAAAATCTTTGACGCCGGTGGGCTGGTGCCCTACACTCGACAGCAGCTCGAGCGGATGAAGACTTCGTCATAATTAAACGAGACGAAATCAGTACATGACGTCGATTACTCGACGAAACTGAATTGAGGAGAACGATTGAATGGCGAAATATCACATTGCCTGGATGCCCGGTGACGGCATTGGCGTCGACGTTATGGACGCCGCCCGCATCGTGCTCGATGCGCTCGGCCTCGATGCCGAGTACGTCCCTGCCGAAATCGGCTGGGAATTCTGGTGCTCAGAAGGGGAAGCGCTTCCCGATCGAACGGTAAAAATTTTGCAGGACTGCACCTGTGGCTTATTTGGTGCAATCACTTCAAAGCCCAAGTACGAAGCGGCCAAAGAGCTCGCTCCAGAACTGCAGGACAAAGGATTTTCATACCGCAGCCCGATCGTGCGTCTGCGGCAAATCTTCGATCTCTACACCAATCTGCGGCCGTGCAAGGCATTTCCGGGAAATCCGCTGAATTACCGCGACGACATCGATCTGGTCGTCTTCCGTGAGAACACGGAAGGCCTATACAGCGGAGTCGAATTTTATCCGCTGCCGGATGAAGTTCGCAGCGCACTGGTGAATTTCAGCCCGGCGATGTCGCGTTTCGATGGTGTTCCCGGCGCGGAAATAGCCGTCAGCCTGCGCGTGATCACCAAAAATGGCGCCGCGCGCATCGTGCGCCAGGCCTTCGAGTATGCGCGCAAATTCGGCTACCCCACTGTCACCTTGGTCGAAAAGCCCAACGTGCTGCGCGAAACCAGCGGGCTGATGACCCGCCAGGCCCGGGAAATCGCCGCCGATTACACAGACATCGAACTCTGGGAAACCAACATCGACGCACAGATGATGTGGCTGGTGAAAAACCCGACGGACTACGGCGTCTTGGTGACGTCGAACATGTTTGGCGACATTGTATCCGATCTGGCGGCGCAGTTGGTCGGCGGCCTCGGCTTCGCCTCCAGCGGAAACATCGGGGACGACTTTGCCGTTTTCGAGCCGACCCACGGATCGGCGCCGAAGTACGCCGGTCAATACAAAGTCAATCCCACGGCGATGTTGCTGGCGGTGAAATTGATGCTGGATTGGCTGGGCGAGAACGATCTGGCCGAAAGCCTGGAGCAAGTCATCCGCAAGGTTATCGCGGCCGGTGAAACCCGCACGTACGACATGGGTGGGTCCAGCTCGACGCTCGACGTTGCCAACGCCATCGTCGCTGAACTGTAGATTATTCACTACAAGGAGACGTAGAACGATGGATTCAATCAGCCGAGAAATGGCAGAATTCGCCCGAAATCTCTCCTATGGAGACATTCCCACCGAAGCGAAGCACGAAGCCAAGCGCTTCTTGCTGGACAGCGTGGGCTGTGCCCTTGCGGCTACACGTAATGCAGACATGCAGGCGATGCTGCGTTTCACGGAAAAACTTGGAGGCACCCCTGAAGCAACGGTGATCGGCAGCGGTTTGCGCACCAATGCGCCCAACGCCGCCTTGATGAATTGTCTGCTCACGCGTGCGATGGATTACAACGACATCTACTGGGAGCAAGACCCCAGTCATCCCTCCGACATCATCGGCGCCGCCCTTGCCGCCGCGGAGGCGAACGGAAAAAGCGGTCAAGAAGCTCTCACGGCCATCGTCCTGGCTTACGAGTTGGAAATGCGCTGGTGCCATGCCGCCCATCCCGGCATCCGGGAGGTCGGTTGGCATCATGCCACACTCACGCAATTTGTCAGCCCGCTGGTGGCAGGCAAACTATATGACCTCGATCTCGATCAGCTCGTCGCCGCCGTGGGCATCAGCGGCAGCTCACACTTCACCCTCGGCGGTGTTGTCGCCGGTCATCTGACGAACATGAAAAACACCGCCGATCCCCTGGCTTCGCAAGCCGGCGTCATCGCCGCGCTGATGGCTCGAGAAGGTTACGAAGGACCGGTGGAAGTGATCGAAGGCAAAGAGGGTTTGATCGAAGTCATTTCCAACGTCGAATGGAAGACGGACAAGCTGCTCAAGGGGCTCGGCGAGGAGTTCATCATCACCCGCTGCGGCTACAAGGCTTATCCTACCGAAGCGCTCACCCACCAACCGATTTCCGCTGCGCTGCAAGCGCGCAGCGCACTTGCCGTCGCTCACGACGAAGTGGCACAGATCCTGGTTGAGACGACGAGGCGCGGCGCCGACATCCTCTCCGATCCAAGCAAATACAAACCCGAAACCAAAGAGACCGCCGATCACAGCCTGCCCTACGTGATCGCCGCCGCAATCGTCGACGGCAACGTGCTGCCCGATTCATTTAGCGATGATAAATTGAAAGACCCCGCAATCTGGGCCACACTGCCGAAAATCAAGGTCATTGCCGATCCGGAAATTGACGCGCTCTTTCCCGGCGTGAAGCGCGCCCGCGTGACCATCACCTGCAAAGACGGACGCAGCCATACGGCGCAGACCGACATCGCCAAGGGCGCCCCCGAAGATCCGCTCAGCGATGATGAAATCGTCGCCAAATTCCAGGCCAACGCAAAAGGCGTCGTCAGCGATGGTCGTTTGGATGAAATCGTAGAAGCGACCTGGAACGTCGATCGCACAGCGGACATCGCAGTATACATGACGCTGCTTAGCTCGGATGTGTGAAGTAGATTATCCCGAAGAATCAAAAACGTGGCAGTCCACCGTGCGACTGCCACGTTTTATGTTTTCGCTGGTTCTCAGCCGAACAACCCGGAGGGACGCTCTCCATCCCCATCGTTCGTTGGCGGCGGCATCGGTGCCGTTGCATCACTTCCGGAATCCGCATACCCAGGCGGCGAAACGGGCTCCTGGGAGACTAGGTTCGGTGAAGGATTCGGGATTGCAGGGCGCACGGCACGGTGAAATAGATAACCTACAACCAGGATCGCAATCCCCATGATGGTGATCAGGACGCCCGCACCCATCACTTCACCCGTGACCCTTTCCCGCACGGCGCTTACCGGAACCTTCAACATTTCATACAGGGCGCCGGATTCCTGGCGGAAATCCAGCGAAGCATTTTGCCATAAGCGGTTGACCGTGGTGCCGACAGAAAATCCAAGCGCAATGGTCAAAATGCCGACGGTCAGAATCGGTATACCCCACCAGAGGGCGACACCACGCCAGGAACGAATCGCCAGGATCATAATCAAACCGAGCAACGCGCCGGACAACAGCCAGCCGCCCATGGTAAAGGCACGGATCATGCGGATGCGCTCTTTTAAAAGCAGCACATCATCGAGGTTCAAATCAGCCTGTTCGGAATCAAAGGCCGAAAAGGTCGTCGGCAAATCACGGAAGAAACTCTGGAACTGACGCGTGGCGAAGTCAACCAGTTCAGTTCGATAAGGTTCCGTCGGCTCGCAGTAAAGAATAGCGGGGTGTCCCGTTTCCAGCGACGATTGCTGCATGCGATCCACCTGCTCTTGCGTGCACGTGGGCCAGGAGTCAACGATCAAATCGATGACTTCCCGCATGCTCTTGCCCTGCATCCGCTCTTTTATCGGGCGCATATCGATCTCGATACCCGGCGTCAGCCGGTCATCATCGAGCCAGGTATGGAGCGACATGACGACTCCCTTGATCTGATTTTCCATCCAGGCGTCCGGCAAAAGCAGGTCAACGATGCGATCCCACTCATCGACCGATAGATCGCTGAGTGCCCGGCGGACCTCCGAATCATCCTCGAAATCGCTGCCGAATTCCATCTCGGAAAGCATCTCGGTGATGCTGTTCCGAAGAACACCGGAAGCGATCAGGCTCTCGTTCAACGTACCGCTGAGTTCCTCGGGATTAAAGATCACGTTCGAACTGAAGAAAGCCAGTAAACCAAACGGCAGTGTAATGATGAAGGCCAGGGCGCACAAGGCAGCCAGGATCCTCATCGTGAGTTTCATACAACTCATCGGTTCTGACACGGTTCTTCTCCCCTTTCAATGCGGCGCACGAATATCAATCGTCGAGTGCGCCGGGAATCTCCCCGCCTCTTGGCAACAAATTATACACGCGTGCACTTCGCGAGGATAGAAACGATCACGAGGCACGTATGCGCCTCGTGAATTTTCAATTGCATTGGAGGATGAAAACCGACTATCAGACTTCCTATCGCAGGTCGTCCATGACTGCGTCCAAAGCTTCTCTCGAAGGCCGCAAGTCCTGCTGCTGAAGCAGCGCCAGCGGCTTGTCGACGAGATTTTCCACCGACTGGAATGTTTCCTGTTCCTGGTTGAGATAGATCAAACCTGTGGCCAGGATTTCCGCACAGCACGTTTCCTCGAGAAGCTGCATGGCCGCTAGCCTGTCCGAAGTGTCGTGATTGTGCTCCAACTTTTTAAGCACCAATCGGGATTTGTTGTGCAGCGTAACTTCGACGATTTCCCCGGGCTCGATTTCCATTTCGATTTCATCGTATGAAGGAACCCAGGTTACGTCGTGCAAAGGATATTCGTGTTCGATGCCCCACGAATAACTCTTCGTGGATTCATCGCGGTTGTTGAACGTCACGCAAGGGCTTATGATGTCGAGTACCGCCGTTCCCGTGAAGTTGAGCGCGGATTTCAAAAGCTCTTTGACCTGCTTGGGATCTCCCGCAAAGGATCGCGCCACAAATCCGCAGTTGGCGATGAGTGCTTCCATGCACAAATCGATGGGCATGAAAGGATTCACGCCCAATTTTTTCAACTTCTGTCCCTTATCGGCGGTTGCAGAAAACTGGCCTTTGGTCAGCCCGTAGACACCGTTGTTTTCGATGATGTAGACCATAGGCACGTTGCGGCGCATGAGGTGAATGAATTGTCCAATGCCGATGCTTGCCGTATCTCCGTCACCAGAGACACCGATCGTCTTTAGCGACCGGTTGGCAATGGATGCGCCGGTCGCAATGGACGGCATCCGCCCGTGCACGGCGTTGAAACCATGCGAACGGCTCATGAAATACGTCGGGCTCTTACTCGAGCAGCCAATCCCGGAAATTTTCATCACGTTCTCAGGTTGTATCGATAGTTCGTAGCAGGCGGCCATGATTTGGCTCGAGATGGAATTATGCCCACATCCCTGGCACAAGGTCGTTGGCCGGCCTTTGTAATCCGACCGGGAGAGGCCGACTTCGTTCACCTTTTTCTTCGCTCTTCCGTTGCCATTATCCTTCATGTCGTTGATCCTCTGCGTTTCGAACCGCCTCGATAGTCCAATCCGTGTCGAGCGGTACGCCGTTGTTCTTAGTCAGGGAAACCAACTTCGTCGCCAGGGCGGGCCACTCAAGCTGCAGCAATTTGTGCATCTGCCCGTCGGTGTTCATTTCGATCACGTACACAATCTGATGCCCTTGAATAAAATCTCTCACGCTGTCGGAAAAGGGAATCGCCCGAATGCGTAGATAATCCGTGGCGAGGCCTTCGTCCGAGAGGTACTGTCGCGCCTCGACGATCGCAGGATCCGTGGAGCCAAAGGCGATGATCCCCACCTCCGCATCGTCCATCTGCTGCAACACGGGAGCCGGCAGCAGCTTGCGTGCGTTTTCCAACTTTCTCCATAAACGTTCGATGTTGGCGTCCCAATCTTCTGCCTTTTCGCTGTACACTGCCCGCTCGTCGTGCCCCGTGCCGCGCGTGAAGAACGCCGCCAAAGGATGATTTGTTCCCGGAATCGTGCGCGGGGCGATGCCGTCACCATCCACGTCACGATAACGGCTATAATCGCCCAATTCTTCCAATTCCTCCGCAGTCAGCACCTTGCCGCGATCCATATCTTCTTCGGGATATTGGAAGGGCCTGGATACCCACTGATTCATACCCAAATCCAGATCGCTGAGTACGAAGACCGGTGTTTGAAATCGTTCGGCCAAATCAAAAGCACGCCAGCCGAATTCGAAACACTCATGCGGTGCACCGGGGATGAGCATCGTGAAGCGAGTGTCTCCGTGACTTAGGAAGCGCACGGGGAGTACGTCACCTTGCGAGGTACGAGTGGGCAAACCCGTACTGGGACCCATCCGCTGTACGTCCCAAACTACGATCGGTATCTCGGCGAAAAAAGCCAGGCCGGCAAATTCGGACATGAGTGAAATCCCCGGGCCGGACGTCGAGGTCATGGCGCGGGCGCCAACCCATCCTGCCCCGACGGCCATACCAATCGCGGCGAGTTCGTCTTCGGCTTGAATCACGGCGTAGGTTGCCTTTCCTGTCTCGGGATCGCTGCGTAAATGCGGCAGGTAATACTCGAGATTTTCCGCGAGACTGGAGGCCGGTGTGATCGGATACCAGGAAGCAACCGTCACACCGCCATAAATCGCACCCAATGCCGCGGCCGTATTCCCGTCGACCAGCAGGAGGTCTTCGTCTTTCGGCATTCGCTCTACACGATAGGGATCGCGCTTGGGTAGATTTTCGCGTGCCCACGATGCCGCCAAGTCGATCATCTTCATGTTCAGAGCGACGGATCTCTCCCGACCCCCGAAGTGGGTGTCTAAGGAGCTGCGAATCTCCTCGATATCGATCTCCAGGAGTTCGGCCAACAAGCCTACGTATGCCATGTTGGAGACATAATCGCGTAATTGCTTGGGAGGATCTACTTCTTTAACGAGGTCTCGGATCGGCATGGGGTAGAAGACGACGTCCGGGCGATCCGCAGGTTCGGCCAGACGATCGTCGTAGAAACACACACCACCCTGCTGCAACTTATCGAGATCTTCGCGAAACGTCGCCATGTTCATGGCGACGAGTAGGTCGGATTTCAGTTTGTTCGCCGTGTGGCCCTTAGCGTTGACACGAATGGTGTACCACGTCGGCAAGCCCTGAATATTGGATGGGAATAGATTCTTCCCGCTTACTGGTATACCCATGCGGAAAAACGCCCGCACGAGCGCCAGGTTGGAGGTCTGGCTGCCCGATCCATTGACCGTGGCAACTACCAACGTGAAATCGTTGACAATCGGCTGTTGTGATTCCATCACACTTGGCGCTTCTCTTTGCTTCGCTTGAGATTTACTCATAAGGAGTCACTCCCATCGTTCCAATGAACGAATCGATCCCCGCCCTGCTCTTGATTACCGGCTGATAATTGTCCATTTCCGAAGATTGCTGCAGTAGACCGATGTGCTGCACAAGCGCTTGATATCCGTTTTCGTAATCTCCCTCCACGATCGAATCTACCATCTTTTGGTGATATTTCCAGACACGATTCAAGTAATCATAATCGCTGTAGCGCTGGTAACCTATACGTTCGTAAAAATACCAATAGGTTGCCAAGATCGCTTGTAAAATCGGATTGTCGATACGCGAGTAAATCGCAAGATGGAGACGACGATGCTCGCGGTGTGGAATTTGTATCGGCGTGCTTCTCAGGCGCTGCCAGGCCCGGTCGACGAGTTCTTGCAGCAACTGTTTATCTTCGTCGCGCAGCAGTCGGACCGCTTCGTCCCAGAAACCCGCTTCGAGGTGGTTGCGCAGCACTCCCAGAGAGTCAAAAAGTCCGGGATCGACCATCATTCCAAAATTCAAACCGGTGATCAATGTCGGCAACAAGGAAAATTCGCGCGTTCTCGTACCGGTCTTCGGCCGAACTTCGACAAAACCCAGGATGCGCGCAACCTCGAGTTGTTCCCGAAGTTTACTTTTGCTGATTCCAAGCTGTGCGGCGATCTCTTTGATCGTTGGAAGCCTCTGGCCGGGTGGCGCATTCAACTCCGCAAGGTATGTAAGAAACTCGGATTGCATCGTGTCATCCATTTCGAACCCTTATCGAGTGTCAATCATCCGACATATATTACAAATCCGATCTATTAAAGTCTATCGCACGGATTCTTCCATGTCAATCAAACCGCTGATATAGCGTAATGGACGTGGCACATTGGTGGGAATCGATCTGCGAACGCTTCATACTGCTGCCCCATGACGATCTCCATTCTGGTAAAATGCGAAGATGCTCATAAGCCGCTTTGTCCCCGTGCTGCGTATTGGCATCCTGCTCGCCATTATTGCGTTAATTCTGCTTCTACCGCGTTGGCTGCTTCGACACCGCTACGCCGATCGCATTCTCGATTTGCAAGATGCACCCTCCCGGCCAACCGCCATCGTTCTTGGTGCAGGGCTGAGACGTGACGGAACCCCGACGACCGTACTGGCGGATCGGGTCCGAACAGCCGTTTTGCTGTATCAGTCGAGGAAAGTCCGCAAGATCCTCATGAGCGGCTCGGTTTCAGCCGGTAGGGATGAAGCGCAAGCCATGCGTTCCCTGGCGTTGGAGCTCGGCGTACCGGACGAGGACATCCTCGTCGATCGGGAAGGCGTTCGCACCTTCGAAACCTGCCTGCGCGCGGCTGAAATCTTCGACATTAACCAGGCACTCATCATCACGCAGAGATTTCACCTGCCCAGGGCAATGGCGCTTTGTGAGGCGCATGACGTCGACGTGATCGGCGTGAGCGCCGATATGCGGTCTTACCGGGCGAGCCTACTATGGAACCTGCGCGAGATCCCAGCCAGCCTGCGAGCCTACTGGGACGTATTTAAACTCAATTCGGCAGATCAAGAGGAACCTGCGGAACTGAGTTCCCAGGAACCGAATTGCAGTTAATATGATGGATCGCCAACAGGCCGTAAGCCTGCTTCACCAATACGTGAAGAGCCAATCCCTGCGGCGCCACATGTACGCGGTAGAGGCTGCCATGCGTGATTATGCCTCGCGCCTAAACGGCGATCCGCAGGAATGGGGGCTGGCGGGTTTATTGCACGACTTCGATTGGGAAATTCATCCAGATCTGGACGCACACCCACAAGACGGCGCACCGATCCTGCGCCAGCATGGTGTTCCCGAAGCGATCGTTCGTTGTATCCTGAGTCATGCCGACCACACCGGTGTGCCGCGAGAGACGGCGATGGAACGGACTCTCCATGCTTGCGACGAGATCACCGGGCTCATCACGGCGGTCACTCTCGTACGGCCTTCAAAATCAATCCTCGACCTAAAGGTCTCTTCGGTACGCAAGAAATGGAAAGATCATCGCTTTGCGGCTAACGTTGATCGTGAGGAGATCGCCTGCGCCGCCGACGAACTCGGGGTGGATCTATGGGAACACGTGCAAAATGTTATTGAATCGATGCAGACAATCGCTGCCGATCTCGGCCTGACAGGTGAAGAGCAGTAAAATCGTGGGTTAAGCGTCGAAATATGCGCCTTGGGCTCTTGCTTCGCTGCTGGTATAATGCCACGATCCTTAAGCAGGAAGTCTAAACGAACGAAACAATGACCAAATCATCAGAAGCCACTTCCACTGAACCAACGATCTGTCGAATCTGCGGAAGCAAACTGGGCCCGAATGCCACGCGTTGTGTCGTCTGCGGCACGCCCGTCGGTTCCGACGGAGGGCAGCGATTTTCCGGTGGATCCCAGATCACGCTTTCTTTGCCACTGGCGATTGGTTTGCTTGCACTCTTCACCTTCCTCGCCGCAGGCCTGACTTTCGCCGCCACCCGGCTTGTTGGGTCAGCGCCGAACGAAGAACAGAAAAGTACGCCAACGGAAACGCCTACTGTAACGGCCACGCTTCAGGCATCTCCCACGGACACGCTCGCCCCGCCGCCGACGCCGCTGCCCACGCTCGAGTACATCGTAATCGCCAACGACACGTGCATCGCCATCGCCGTTCGATACGACATTTCGATCCAATCCATCCTCCAGGCCAATCCAGGCTTGACGGCGGATTGTATTCTCTCCGTCGGACAAAAAATTAATATCCCACAGCCTACACCAACGGCTTCTCCGGAGCCGACTTCAACCCTGCCGCCGGATGAAGCCACCCGAGCTGCTTGCGAGACGATCGCCTATACCGTCGAGGCGAACGACACCTTGAGCGGCATTGCGCAGAATTACAACGTGGATATCCGTGCCATTTTGGATTACAACAGTCTTAACAACGAGACCGTATACCTCGGCCAGATTCTCATCATCCCGCTTTGCGAACGCTTACCCACGCCGGGTCCCTCTCCGACGGCGACGCCACCGCCGCCTCATCCTGCGGCAAACTTACTCCTGCCGCAAGACGGTGCCGCATTTACCTTGGCGAACGATAGCATCACCCTGCAATGGGCTTCCGTCGGTGTACTTCGGGAAAACGAGGTCTACGAAGTTGTAGTAGTGGACATTACCGAGGGATCAGGAACGCGACGCATCGTGGGTTATGTAAGCGATACAAAATACATCGTACCCACTGCTTTCCGGCCGCAAGAGGAACTCCCGCACATCATGCGCTGGTCCGTGCGTGTGGTGCGACAGGTCGACCAGACGGAAGAAGGCGAACCGATTTATGAATCGGGCGGTGCCGAGAGCTTAAAACGAGTGTTCACCTGGTCAGGTGCAGCAGTGGATGCTACGCCAGCGCCGTAAGCACAATCGCCGACCTGCGAAACAGAAGGCGGGGCTTCCACCCGCCTTTTTGTATCCCGACCGCACTATTCTGGATCTGCAGCGTACGCTATTCCGGAAGCGCCTCGATCGTTTTGCGCACGCGATCCGCCGATGCCGCCAACGCACTCAGTTCCGACCTATTTAATTCGTACTCGATGATTTGCTCGACCCCATTCCTGCCCAGCTTTACGGGGACTCCGAAGAAAATCCCGGATTGACCGTACTCCCCGTCCAGGTAAGCCGAGGCGGGAACGACTTGTTTTCGATCGAGCAGGATGGCCTCCACCATCTGCGCCAGTGCTGCAGAAGGAGCGTAAAAAGCACTGCCGGTCTTCAGCAGAGAAACGATCTCGCCCCCGCCTTTTCGTGTCCGCTCGATAATCGCCTTCAGCTGTTTGGGTTTCAAGATCTTTTCCAGGGGCACGCCGGCGACGTTGGAATGACGCGTGAGCGGCAGCATGTCATCCCCATGTCCACCGAGCACGTAGCAATGCACGTTCTTCACGCTGACGTCCAGTTCCATCGCCACGAACGCCCGCATGCGCGCCGAATCGAGTATGCCCGCCTGACCGACGATTCGTTCGCGTGGCAGGCCGCTCTTTTTCATGGCCAGAAAACTCATTGCGTCCAGCGGATTGGTGAGGATGATATATATCGCATCCGGAGAAACGGCGATCGAGCTCACCACTGCGCTGGTAACGAATTTTGCATTGGCCGCCAAATGGTCTACGCGGCTCATACCCGGTTTTCTGGGAATCCCTGCGGAGATAACTACGACATCCGAACCGCCAGATACCGCGTAGGCATTCGAGCCAACGACGTGCACATCCGATCCAACGACCGGCAACGCCTCCATCAGATCGAGCGCTTTGCCCTGCGGCACGCCCTCGACAATATCGATCATGACGATGTCTGCGATCTCTCGCTCGGCAAGCCAATGTGCAGTGGTCGCACCTGTGTGTCCTGCGCCTACGATCGTCACCTTCGCCATTTCGCCTCCTGATAATTGTTTTCAGATGGCCTGTGCAGCGTTCATTCTACGGGTTCGGGGAGGCAAACCACAATCGGTCCGCATTACGGCCGGTGTCCGCAAGCTCGGACACCGCGTCCTCCACATGAACCCCCTTCCCTTCCTCGACGTTTCCGACGACCCACGATGAGATTCCCTCTTCATGTGCGGCGGAAAGAAAATCGTCTAAATTGAGTCTCGGCACACATAAAATCAGCCCGCCGGAGGTCTGGGCGTCGAACAAGAGCATGCGATTCTCTTCATCGATCGACTCTGCGAATGTAACACGCTCCCCGAAATACGAACGGTTGTCAATGCTTCCGCCCGGGAAACTCCACAATTCGGCATACGATCGGGCGTTGGCTAAAAATGGAATCTCGCGCAAAAAATATCGCAAAGCGACACGGGAAGCCTCGGCCATTTCTACGCTGTGACCAAGCAAACTGTAGCCGGTCACGTCCGTCGCCGCTGTGACTCCGAATTTCCGGGCCAAAACCGATGCAGGGCCGTTTAATCGCGACATCCACCGGGTAGCTTGCTCTACGTCCCGCTCATCCGCACGACCATTTTTCAACGCCGTCGTGGTCACGCCGATACCGAGTGGCTTTGTCAGTACGAGAACATCACCCGGTTTGGCGTTGGTTTTCATCATCAATTCGTCTTCGCTTGCGATGCCGATCGCTACGAGCCCATATTTGGGCTCGCGGTCCTGAATGCTATGTCCACCCGCGATCACGGCGCCCGCTTCGCGAACCTTTTCCGCCCCACCGCGCAATATTTCGGAGATAACTTCTTGCCCCAAATCTGCAGGGAAAGCTGAAATGTTCAAGGCCAGGATTGGATCCGCACCCATGGCATAAATATCGGAGAGAGCGTTTGCTGCAGCGATCGCTCCGTAGTCGTAGGCGTCATCGACGACCGGCGTGAAGAAGTCTGTCGTGACGACCAACATTCTTGCCTCATCCAGGCGCCATACAGCCGCGTCGTCCGGCATAGCCAGGCCGACGATCAAATCCGGGTATTCCTCGGCGCGAAATGTCTCTTGTAGTGGACGCAGAACCTGCGCCAGCGTTTCGGCGTTTAGCTTAGACGCTCAACCTGCGCAGGATGAAAGACTGGTCAGCCGAATCTGGCGACCAGAACTTCCGCGTCCGCCAACGCGCTTTTCATCCGTCATCAAAGATAATTGGCCTTTCCTGATATCGGTATTACGAACACGATGATATGGAGTTCATCAGTCTGAATTTTAGGCGCTGGGAATGGTGATGTCAACATCCGGCCTCTCAGGGTGTGTGTGGGTTAACGCCCGAGAATCGTGGGCAGTTCTGCCAACGCTTTTACCAGCCGTGTCCCGTGCCAGGTGATTAAACGTCCGTCGATCGGGACGACTTTGTGATCTCGAACGGCCGGCGTATTGGCAAGCAATTCCTTCAACTCAGCCGTGTCTGCTTCGGAGAAGGCGTACGGCTCACTGGGAATCAATATCATCTCCGGTGCTCGCTCGATCACTTCCTGCGGTAAAACACGCGGATATCGAATATCCCGTTCACCTGGATCTTCGCATGCGGCCTGTCCCACGTCTGCCAGCAACGGATAGCGCCGTTCGCGCTGCTCAAAGACATTCCTACCGCCACAGTGCAGTAAAACGTTGTGACAGTAGGTATCCCAATTAAAAGTCATCCACCAGGTGCCCACGGGATCGGTTTGCTCGCGCCAGATCGGGCAAAATACCTGGACGGGTGGTTGATCGCGTGCAGCGCGTGATACCCAATCCAGAGACATCTCGATCAGGCGAAGCCGCTCACCGTTTTCCTGCTCGACGTTAAACATACGTACCATCGCCCAGAGAATCTTGGTCGCATCTTCCACACAACGCGGGAAGGTCAACCACACCTGTAGGCCTGCGGCTCGCAGATCTTCTATCGTTGACTTGTCATTCTCTTCCTGATCGGCGATCACCAAATCCGGCCGCAACGCCGTAATGACATCTACATCGCTGTTCAGGGTGCCGCCTACTCGGGTGACGTTCGCGGCGATGGTATCCGATAGGGGACAATGATCGGTCGCACCGACCAATCTCTCACCCATTCCAAGGTCGATCATACTTTCCGTAAGCGATGGCACCAGACTCACGACCCGCGTGGGAACATGGGAGTAATCCAGTGGTTGAAAGGGTTCTGCAGAATTCATGCGTTGCTCCAACCTTTTCCCAGGGCAATCACGGGTTTCGTCGTACTCCACACTTCAACACTTCCACCCGGACCGAGGGCAAAGATGGAGTCATGTGGTAAACCAATGGCGTAAGCACGCTCCTTTTCTGCGAGCCAGGCCCGAATTTGACCGTCGTCCATAGGCGCCGCCTGGTCGGGCAGCACGATCGCATTGTGAATCCAGCCCAGCCCGGGCTTTACGTCTCCATCCAGCGGGGAAAACACCCAAGAACCCACACTGGCTACGATCGGCCCCATCAGCATGATCATGCGATTCTGATGAAAGAAATCGTCAACGGTTTTTCCGGAACCCTGGGGATCGATCTGCGCGACCCAATCCAACGGCAACCCGTCGGCAAATATTACGAGGCCGGCTTGCGAAACGGAGGCGATCGTCTCCTCATAATTCAGGTCCCACAAGTCGATCGTCGTCACTCCCACGCCGGTTAAGGTTTCGTAATCTTCGAGGAAATCATCCACATCTTCGGTTGCATCCGAACCCAACGTCAGGCACAGCGGCGGGTAGGACAAGTCAACAATCGCGAGCATGCGTTCCATAAGCATAGGCGCTTCATCCCCCAGGCTGGGTATTCGATTGCTGAGGACCAACCAGCCTTTAGAATCTGATTTTCGAAAATCGGGAAGGGCTTCACTCATTTTCATTCAGCAACGACCAGGCAGCCGCTGCAAGCAGCGCAGCCGCGCGAGGCAGCACTTGTTCGTCAAAATCGAAACGGGGATTGTGGTGCGACTCGCATAGTCCCTTCTCTCGATTGCTGCTCCCCATAAGCATGTAACAGCCAGGAATCTTCTTCATCATGAAGGCCATGTCCTCGGAAGTCATGGAAATCTCGGAGTCGCACAACGTTGCTTGTGGAAACATGCCTTCGACGACGGATGCCACTTTCCCCGTCAGTTCCGAGTCGTTAACCACAGGCGGGGTAAGCCGCTGAATATCGATTTTCGCCGTACACCCCATCGAAGTGGCCATACCGCTTGCGATCTCCTCCACGCGTCGTAAAACCAGCGTGCGTACTTCCGGGAGAAATGTGCGTATGGTGCCGCGTAATTGCGTTTGCTCGGGAATCACATTGAAAGTCTCTCCAGCGTGAAACTGCGTCACGCTGATGACAGCCGATTCGAGGGGATCGACGTTCCTCGAAACGATCGACTGCAGGGCGGAAACCACCTGCGCGGCCGCAAGAATCGGATCTACCGCCTCGTGGGGAATGGCGCCATGCCCACCCTTGCCCGTAATCGTGATTTCGAATAACTCCGCTCCCGCCATTACAGGGCCCGGCGTAAGTCCAATCCAACCAACGGGCTTCTCGTTCCACAAGTGAAACGAAAGCGCCCAATTCGGGGCTGGATCTGCCAACACGCCCTGGTGTACCATGCCCTCGGCACCGCCGAGGCCTTCTTCGGCAGGTTGGAACACAAATTTGACCTTCCCGGCCATCTGCTCACGCTCAGCCGTAAGCATCTGGGCAACCGTAATTCCTACAGCCGTATGCCCATCGTGCCCACAAGCATGCATCACGCCGGGAACAGTGGATGCATACGAGACGTCGTTCGCTTCCTGGATGGGCAATGCATCCATGTCGAAACGCATCAGCACGACCGGGCCGGGTCGTGCGCCTTCCAGCAGGGCAACCACACCGGTTTGTGCTACTTCCGTTTGGACGTGCAGTTCCAATTCGTGCAAGGCATCGGCAACGATCCCCGCAGTGCGCTTCTCCTCGAATCCCAATTCCGGATGCCGGTGAAGGTCACGCCGCCGCGCGATCGTCTCATCCTGCAGAGCTTGTGCGTGTTCGATAAACGCAGAGTAATCCAACGCCGCTATCCTATCGTCTCAGGTCGATGCGTTTGAATGTTTCGATGTAGCGGGGCACCTCGGGCGGACTGTCTCGATCCAACATACGCTCGCGAATGCGTTGCGCCAACTGCTCCATGTCCTGGATCTGGCTCTTGTGTTCTTGCAGTGCCTTGATCTTCAGGTCCACGAAACGGGTGACGTCAATCACCGTATTGGGATGCTGCGCCATCGACACGTACACCTGTTCGACCTTGTGCGGTTCTACACCTTCCGTATCCAACATTTCTGTAAAGTATAGCCCCGAACCCGCCGCCGGGAACACGGCGTCGATCGTTGCCTGGCCTGCAGCGCGATGGTCGGGATGATTGATGTATCGCGCGCCGGGAAAGTAATTCGTCGGATCGCATGTGACTACGATGTTGGGCCGCTTGATGCGAATGGCCCGGACCAGGTCCTTCCGCAATTGGATATCCGGTACGAGATAACCGTCAGGATAGTTGAGAAATTCGACTTCGTTTACGCCTAAAATTTTAGCGGCTGCTCGTTGTTCCTTCATGCGCAGTTCGGCAAGCGCCTGCGAGTCTGTGCCTACCTCGTCGTTGCCTTTATCGCCGCGCGTGAACAAGAGGTAACTTACGTCCCAGCCGAGAGAGGTCCAACGAGCGATGGTGCCGCCGCAGAAAAATTCCGGATCGTCTGGATGCGCCAACATCACGAGGACCCGGTTATTTTGGTTAAAATCTTTATTTTGATCGTTCATCTCTTCCCTTAGTCAGTCACACAATCGCATCCGCCGTTCTTATGTTTCTCGCACGATTGTGTGGCTTTCGCTTCCAGGTTCTTCAGTTCCTCGTACGGTTCAACCTCATCCGCCGGGAACTCGATATTTCGCCCGTCTTCCATTTGAACGATGAGGGCATTTTTCAAAGCCAGCACGTCGATAACTTTTCCTTCCCCCATGGGTGTTACCACGCGCTTTTTGCGCTTCGGCAGATTCTTCTTCGCTTCGAGATACTGCTTGTATTCATACAGCAAACAGCAGCGCAACCTACCGCACATACCCGTTATTTCCTCGGGATTGAGAGAGATACTCTGCGCTTTCGCCATACGAATGGAAATGGGGCTGAATTCCGTCATGTACAGCGAGCAACAGCGGGTTTCCAATCCACAGGCGCCCAGGCCGCTGATGATCTTGGCCATGTCGCGTGGACCGATCTGACGCAGCTCGATGCGAGCGCCGCGGTTCGATTTCCGCAGATTGGAATGCAGCGACTTCAAGTCGATCTTCTCTTCACCTTCGATGTGATAGAAAAACGTCAGGCGTGATCCATCAAACGAATACTCCGCCTTGACGATTTTCACTCCCTTCAATTCCAATCCCTCCGCCTCTTCCCGGCATGCTTCCAGCGCTTCCTGCTCGCGTTTTTGCCAGATGCGCTGCATAACCAGTTCGCGTGCTGTGGCACTGCGCTCCACTTTCTTCCAGGATCCTTCGGAAGGTTTGGGCGGTTTTTCCGGTTGATTCACAATCTGACCCAGTTCGCGCCCTCGACTGGTTGATACGATGACATAATCACCGGGTTTTACATCCGGCACGTTGCTCGCGTCGAAGTGATACAACTTCCCGAGTTCGTTAAACCGCACACCCACAACGTTACGCGTGGGTTCACTTTTCGCCATAACCAACCTTTGCTGCTGTATCTTCTCTTACAGCGTCGATCTTACTTCTACCACTTTCCGAGTTGGATTGCAATTAACCGACCCCACAGATATAAATCTCACGATTTATAACAATTCCAATCAATCGATGATCTTCAACGGGATACTGTCTTTTTTCTCCATCGCAAGGAGACTGATTTTTGCGGCGATCTTTTCGGCGATGGCAACAAGCGCTTCCGCCGCAGCCGATTCTGGACGATCCAAAACAATCGGTTTGCCCGCGTCCCCCGATTCACGCACAATCGCATCCATCGGGATTTCGCCAATTAAATCGACCCCCGTCTCACCAGCGAGTTTTTTACCACCGCCATGCCCAAAGACGTCCACACGCTGGCCGTCCGGCAGTTCGAGGTAACTCATATTTTCGACGACGCCCAGAACCGGAATGTCCATCGTGCGGAACATTTCCAGGCCTCGCCGTGCGTCTTCCAGTGACACATTTTGCGGCAGCGTAACGATCACGCCGCCGGAGAGCGGAACCGATTGGGCGAGACTCAACTGCGCATCTCCCGTGCCAGGGGGTAAATCCACGATCAGGTAATCCAGATCGCCCCACGCTACGTCGTTGATAAACTGCTGGATGGCGCTGTGAAGCATGGGACCCCGCCAGATGATCGGCTGGTCGGGCGGCACGAGAAATCCAATCGACATCACTTTCACGCCGTATGATTCAGCAGGGATCATCTTTCCACCCTGTGGAGTCGGCATTTCTTCCAGCCCCATCATCGTCGGCACGTTGGGACCATAGATGTCGGCATCCAGTAAACCGACTTTGGCACCCGATTTCGCCAGTGCAACTGCGATGTTCACCGCGACGGTCGTCTTCCCAACCCCACCCTTACCCGAAGCAACAGCGATCGTGTTGCGCAGCGTTTTAATGCCTTTATCCGCGATGCGACGGTCTGAAGGTACATTGGCGCTAAATTCAATATCGACTTTCGAAACACCAGGTACGGCTTCCACAGCTTTACGCGCACTGGCTTCGATGTGGCTTTGCAGCGGGCAGGCAGGAGTCGTCAATTGAATCTTAAAATGGACTGTATCGCCGTCGATCTTCATATCCTTGATCATGTCCAGGCTGACGAGATCCTGCTTCAATTCCGGGTCAATCACCTCACTCAATGCAGCCAACACCTTCTCCGCAGTCACTTGTGTCGTTTTACCCATTTCATTTATCTCCAAGCGATGATTCGTACATCTCATCCACGATGGGTGTTGCGTTTTGCATGAACTCACTTACATCACGATAGGCTCGGTCGTAATACTGAAGCAAGCTCGAATCGTTCTCCCGATGGCGCTTTACGGCATGTTTCGCACAGATCGTGCAGCCCCGCAATGCCCGATAGGAATTCGTGTGGCAATTGATGCAGTTGCACATGCGGATGATGAGTAAGCAGAACGCCAGGCGATCGACAGACGCGTCGGGGCTGGCTAAAACCTGATCGATGAGATTCTGCCATAGCTCTCCGCGCAGATTGCGTAAAAGCGGCGTCACCCGCATCGGGTATATGATCTCGGTGTCGCTGTGGTACACGAATCATCCTATCTGCGATTTGTCATGGAGGATCTTACGAAGAACCTCCGCGCCTTCTGGCAGCCTTCGCGGCTTCCTTTTCTGCACGGGCTGCTTCTTCAAGCGCATAGTCTGAAGGGCGGATCGAACGGTAATAATCGACAGGCCGCGATAAACGCGTTTTGTCGAAAATGTGATTCTCCACACGCTTGTAGGAAGCGAGTTCGTAATCATGATCCATTTTGATGGCATCGAATGGACAAAATTCCGCACACAAACCACAGTTCATACAGATATCGATGTCGATATAGAAATTCGTCGGCGCAGGTATCGGGCGTCCCGTCTCAGGGTCGTTCGAACGTTCGATCCAAATGCACTGCGGAGGACAAACCTTCGCACAAATGCCGCAGGAAGTGCAGCGGTCCTCCATCGTTCCATCTTCCGCTACCTCATAAATCAAGAAGGGAATATAGCGGAATGCCTCCGGTACGGGCAGTTTCTCTTCCGGGTATTGAACGGTAAAAATGCCCCGAGCTTTGGGACTCTGTCGTATCTGCAGCGCATCATCTCGATAGTATCGTCTACCGAGCCAACGAATGTCGTCGATGTATGTACCTATAAAGTGCTTCAGGGTTACACAAAGACCTTTAACCAGCCCCTCGCCAACCATTCGGCACTCACCACCCTTTCAAGCAAATCGCTATCGGTCTGTCTCGCCTAAAACGATGTCGATCGAACCCAACACGGCAACGACATCTGCGATTTTTTGTCCTTTGCACATCTCACCCAGCGCCGTTAAATTGATAAACGACGGCGCGCGAACATGATAGCGCCAAGGATTTGGTTTTCCGTCGGATACTACATAGAAACCCAATTCGCCTTTCGGATTTTCGACTCGACCGTATGCATCACCCGCCGGTACACGCACCTGGTACGGAGATTTTCCGGTCTGGATTTCACCCCGCGGGATATCGCGGATCACCTGCTCCAGGATCTTTAGACTCTGCCAGATCTCATCAATGCGAATCATGTATCGATCATACACATCCCCATTGTAACGAACGGCTACGTCGAAATCGAAACGCTCGTAGATTGAATACGGTTCGGCCCGGCGCACATCGTAGGCCACGCCGGAGGCGCGCAGTATCGGGCCGGCGGCAGAATAGGCCAGGGCTTGCTCTCGGGTAAGTACCCCGACTCCAATGCCGCGCGCACGTACAATTTCGTTCGAGGTGATATACAGATCCAGCTCCTTAACTTTGCGCGGCAGCCGTTCCATTACAAGCTCTTTAACTGTCTCGAAAACGTCATCCGGCAGATCGCGGGCCAAACCTCCGAATCGCAGATAGTTGCACATCATGCGAGAACCGGAGACGGCCTCGAAGACATCGAGGATGAGCTCGCGCTCGTTGATCGCATACAATGCCGGTGTAAAAAATGCACCCAGATCGTTCAGCAGGAATCCGATCGCCCACAGGTGATTTACGATGCGCGTCAGTTCCGCCATCATCACGCGGATGTATTCCGCCCGCTCGGGCACCTCGATGCCCATTAGCTTTTCCACTGCCAGCGCGTATCCAAGGTTGTTGCTCATCGAACAGATGTAATCGAGTCTGTCCGTGAACGGCATGTTCATGATGTAGGTGTTCCGCTCAGCGATCTTTTCATGGTTACGGTGTAAATATCCCATCACGGGCTGAAGATCGACGATGGTTTCGCCATCCAGAGTCACGACCATGCGAAAGACGCCGTGCGTCGAGGGATGCTGGGGGCCCAAATTGACCACGATTCGATCCGTTTGTAGTGGTCGGCCGTTGCCGCCCGCATTTTCGGGGACGCGGGCCAAACCGGCATACAACCCGGCGTCGCCTTCGGGAGTCCAGGTCTCGGCGGAAAAATCCTCCGGGTACTGCACGTTTTTATGGTGCGGAACATGATCTTCGATGCGTATGATGTTCCCCTCAGGCCAACGGCTCTTGAAGGGTTTCTGTTCTTCTTCGAAATACGGTTCGTGCCAGTCCTTTCGAAGGGGGTGGCCCTGAAAACCTTCCCACATGAGGATGCGTTTCAGGTTGGGATGTCCCTCAAAATGGATACCCAACAGATCCCAGGCCTCGCGTTCCTGGAAATCAGCCCCGGGATAAAGCGCTACCAGGGAAGGCACCCTGGGGTTTTCGCGTGGCGTCTGTGTTTTGACGACCAGAGCAGGTCCACCCTGCGAGCGGTACAGATGGTAGACAACTTCCATCTTTTCTTCGGGCAGATAATCGACACCCGTGAGGGACGATAAGTAATCGTAGCCGAGTTTGTCCCGGGCTACGGTGGCGAGATCGAGCAATCGATCCGGCGCGACGAGAAAGCCCGCTTGCCCCTCGCGTTCGTCCGCCAGAATCTCACCGTCAAAATGAGCTTGAATTTCGTTTACCGTATTCTTCTTGAGTCCTTCACGCATGTCGTGTGATCCCTCACCAGTACCTGACACCAATCAATTTTGGATACTACTCGCCTTCGATTATGCGCTCTTCCTCTCTTGCTCGTGCGTCGGGTAGTCCCGCGGATCGATCAAATCCGGACCGAGGATCGGCACGGGGATCGGCTCTGCCGCTTCCTTGCGATACCAGTGAACCTTGCGGATCGATTGACGTTCGATTTTCTTCTGTAGGGTAATCAATCCATGCAGCAACGCCTGTGGTGTGGGAGGACAACCTGGAACGTAGACATCCACGGGAAGGAATTTATCGACGCCGGAAACCACGTTGTAACCTTCCTTGAAAGGACCTCCACCGGAGGCACAAGCCCCCATGGCCAGCACGTATTTAGGTTCCGGCATTTGGTTGTAGAGACGCACGATTTGCGGGATCATCTTTTTCGTAACCGTCCCCGAGACAATCATCAAATCCGATTGCCTCGGCGTAGGACGCATTACTTCCATCCCGAACCGTGAGAAATCATAGCGGCTGGCGGCGACGCAGATCATTTCGATGGCACAGCACGCCAAGCCAAACATCATCGGCCAGACCGAGTTCTTGCGACCCCAATTGTAAATTTTATCCAACGATGTGACTGATACCAACCCTTGAATTTCATCGGGGATGGGGATTTCGGGATTGTTGATATCTTCCGTCATTCATCCCTCCGCGCGCAGGGGCCTGTAGCTCCCACGCCTTCAGGCCCCCGCCAAGAGAATTATACTTCCTCGATATGTGGTGTCAAGCAAGCGGGATTTTAAACTCAAATTTGTGCGCTTAATGCTCCGCTTTTTCCCCTGCCGACACGTCATTCCACCCTCCACCATCCTCCAGAATTTGACAATGGATGTTATTATGCTATTATAGACCCTATTAGTTCTATTAGAAGCTATTCCCTCGCGGGATGGAGGCCTTTTCCATGGAACAAACAGAGCGAGAATCAATGGCGGTTCAATTAACGGATGCGGCCGTTCATCGTGTGCGAAGTTTAATCACCGAAAGAGATTTGGAAGCCCACGCGCTGCGCATCTTTGTAACGGGTGGAGGATGTTCTGGTCTGCAATACGGCATGACGCTGGAGCGGGATGTCCGTGATTCTGATGTACGCTTTAACTTCGACGGCATCGAGGTCCTTATCGACCCAAATTCGATGTTGTATCTCAATGGCGCAACCGTCGACTACGTCGATGACATCATGGGCGGAGGCTTCCACATCGATAACCCCAACGCCGTCGCCAGCTGTGGGTGCGGAAACTCATTTCGTACCAAGGATTCGCGCACAACGGCTGCCAGCGAGCACGATTGCGTCAGCGCCTGAAAGAAAATAACCTCATGCTTTACATTCAAACTTAGTCAAAGACCGCCCGTTGAGGCGTTCTTTGTTTGCATTATCCGAAGCGTGCTTGTGTACTCAGCGGCTGCGCAGGAAGGAAATCACCATACCGAACATTCCCACGACGAGTAATCCAAAAATGGCCAGAATCGGAGGCACACCGCGGGATTGAGTGATGACGGACGGTGCAATTGTGGGCTGAACGACGGACTGCGCGGGCGTAAATGTCGGCAAACGCGTCGCCGGCGCCTCGCCGAGATTAAATTGAGCTGCGTAGGTCGGGTTGATCGTCGCCGTGACGCGCGGCGTCGGCGTCGGTGGTGGTTCGATGATGGGAAGCAGCTGATTCGAATCGAGAACCACGTAGCGTGAATATACCCAGGCGTACTCATCGAATTGGCTCGGGTAGACGATCATGATCCAATCCCCGCCGGCCGACCTTCCAACCGCCGGCGCCTGCTGTCCGGCGATGAGTACACCGATTTTGTCGTACTCTGTGCCAGGTCCGAGACGCACGTTGACCAAGTCCGGAACGATGATCATGGGACCTTCGGGCGTGCCGGTCACCGTAATGACCACTTGCGGAACTTCAGTTACGGCGGAGGCACCCGTGGACATGACCATCAGTGTCAGGACACACGCAACGACTCCCATCCAGGCCACGCTTCTCAAGCGATTGTTCTCTCTCATAGCGACCCCATTGCGGCGCATTATACTACAGCGCGCTGCGATGGAATCCAAAAAAAGATCCCTGCGTTTTTATTCGCTGGCTGCAATTCCTGCTCTTGCAGATTTGTTACCGAAAAATAATGCACATCTCCCAGGCGCGCAGTCCTAGATCCCCCAATTAAGTCTTGACGCTGCCTTTTTCCACAGCCAACTGGGCGCCTTGTGCCAGGGCTTTGATGTTCGCTTCGAGGAGACTCCTGCGGTTCTCCGGGATATGCTTGTGCAACGATGCCTCAACCGCATCCAAAGTGACGATTTCCATCCGGCTGACCAGCGCGCCCAACAAGACGATGTTCGCCAGACGCTTATCCCCCACTTGCTCAGCGATGTCATTCGCCGGTACTGCGATGACGTCGATGTCATCCCGGTCCGGTTCTCGATCGACCAGCGAGGTATTCACCACCAAAATGCCGCCCGCTTTCACCAACGACTCGTATCTCTCGAGGGAAGGGATGTTCATCACGATGGCCGCGGAAGGGTTGCGGATAAATGGAGAACCGATTTCTGCATCGCTGATGATAACCGTGCAATGCGCGGTGCCACCCCGCATTTCCGGTCCGTACGACGGGAAGTACACAACCTGCAGATCGCTTTCCAATCCCGTATATGTCAACAGTTTTCCGGCGAAAAGAACTCCCTGCCCGCCAAAGCCGGAAATGATTACTTCTTCCCGCATACTAGCCTCCGGAATCCTGATTATTATCTGTGACTTTTGCAGGGGTCTTGTAATCACCAAGTGGATAGGTCGGTATCATGTGTTCTTCCTGCCATTTCATCGCCTCGATGGCGCTCATGCCCCAATTGGTCGGGCAAGTCGATAGTAGTTCCACCATGGAGAGACCGATGCCCTGCTGCTGAACTTCGAAAGCCTGACGTATTGCCTTTTTCGCTTTACGGATGTGCCGGACATCGTGCAGGCTTTGACGCGTGATGTACGCCGCACCATCCAATTGAGCCACGAGTTCGCACATGCGCAGCGGATAGCCATGCAATTCGACGGTACGTCCCATGGGAGTCGAAGAAGTGTGCTGCCCCAGGAGCGATGTGGGCGCCATCTGCCCTCCCGTCATACCGTAAATGGCATTGTTGATAAAGATCACGCTGAAGTTTTCGCCGCGCCCGGCGGCGTGGATGATTTCTGCGATCCCGATCGAGGCCAAATCTCCATCACCTTGATAGGTAAAAACAAACGTTTCGGGATTGACGCGTTTGATACCGGTAGCCATCGCTGGCGCTCGGCCATGTGCCGCTTCCGCGAAATCCACGTCGATGTAGTTGTAGGCGAAAACGGCGCAGCCAACGGGTGCGACGCCGATCGTCCGTTCGCGAATGCCCATCTCGTCGATGACTTCGGCGATGAGCCGATGTGCCACCCCATGGGTACAGCCAGGGCAATAATGGGTGCCCATCGCAGTGAGGCTTTCGGGTTTTGTGTATACGAGCGTTTCTACCAATTCGTCCGTCGCCATGGCGACCTCCAATTCGACTCAGATCATTTCAACCGCGCATGAGCGTTGCGGATTTCATCAAGGATCTCGTCCGGGAAGGGAACAATCCCGCCCATTTTTCCGAAAAAGGATATCGGAGTCCTTCCTTCTACCGCCAGGCGTACGTCTTCTACCATCTGGCCGCTGTTCATCTCCACGACGATGATCGATTTGACCTGGTCAGCCAACTCGCCAACCCGGGCGTAGGGATACGGGTAGAGGGATATCGGCCGCAGCAATCCGACTTTGATACCCTCTTCACGAGCGGCTTGAATGGCGGATTGCGCCACTCGGCCGGCTGTTCCGAAGGCGACGATGCCGATCTCGGCGTCATCGAGCATAAACTCGCGATAACGCACCTCGTTGCGCTCGATGAGCGCCAGCTTTTCCTGCAGGTGCTTATTGAACTTCTCGCCTTCAACGGGGTCGATGTAAATCGACGAAATGATGTTGGTCTGGCGCTGTTTTGCACCCGTCAGTGCCCATGCGGGACGTTCATCCAGCGATCGAACTGCATGCATCGGGGGCAATTCAGCCGGCTCCATCATCTGCCCCAGACTTCCGTCAGCGAGCACGACCACGATCCAGCGATACTTATCTGCCAGATCGAATGCTTCAACGGTAAGGTCGATCAACTCCTGAATGGTCGCTGGCGCCAACACGAGCGGGTGATAATCGCCATGCCCCCCGCCCTTCACGATTTGAAAGTAATCTCCCTGGGACGGGGCGATATTACCCAAACCTGGTCCGCCGCGCATGATATCGACCAACACGATCGGCACTTCGGAGGCGGCAATATAGGAGAGACCTTCCATCATCAGACTAACACCGGGGCTGGATGAAGAAGTCATCACGCGTACACCGGCGCAAGCAGCCCCGTAGACCATGTTGATGGCGGCGATTTCACTTTCAGCTTGAATGAACACTCGACCGAGTTCAGGCATACGCTTGGACATGTGTTCGAGCGCTTCTGTCTGGGGGGTTATTGGATAACCAAAGTAAGCCTCACATCCGGCGCGCACAGCGGCTTCCGCAAAAGCAATGTTGCCCTTCAGAAGTTCCTTCGCCACGCCATTACCCTCCTTGCCTGGGTCTGACTGAGCTTAGATATTCACTTCACTTGCGGGGATAAATCGGTACACGGTAATTGCAGCGTCTGGACAGACTACGGTGCATATTGCACATCCCGTGCACGCTTCCTCGAGGTCTACGAGTTCGGCGGGTCGATAGCCTTTTGAAGTAAAACGGCTCGTTGCCATATGGATGAGATCTTTGGGGCAGACGGTTGTGCACAAACCACAACCTTTACAGAGCGTTTCATCGATTACGATACGCCCTTTTGCCATAAGTAAACCTCCTATGGAAGATACTTGGGCACATCATTCACAACCTTATATCCTGCAGGTGTTCCGCTCCCAGTGTTGACCGTCCCGACTTGCAAAGTACAAACATCCTATTTTGGAGTAGCCCTATCCGTTTCGTTCAAATAGACCCGCGATCTCCGCTTGGCCTGAAACACGCAGTTGGACGGTGTTGTGAGGGATGCAGGTGAGAACCTGCACAGGGTAGTGAGCGGAATTATTCTCGCAGTCCATAAGACTCGATCAGACCTTCGATCACGCGAACATCTTCGGACGTGACTTCTTCAAATCGAAATCCTGTAGCATAGAAATCGGGACTGTCATCCGGTTTGCACCAGATACTGCGCGCGTTGAAGGCAACGTGCGCGCTGGAACGAATTTCTGTCGGAAGAGTCATGCGAAAATAAAACAGGCGGTCGGTTTCGATCGGTTCCTCGCTCAGCATCATCAAACCACTCGTAGTTATATCTACGAGGTGTCCGACGAGGCGGCCAGTGCCGCGTTCGAAGACGCGTAAATAATAAATCAGATGCCGGCGTTTCAACTCCCGTCGTTCCGCCAAAGCTTTTCTCCTGTGATTGCGTCAATCCGGAAGTGCCGGTTTTCCCCCGTAAAGCACCCATGCGCTCATATCAATTTATATACCACGTTTTCAACGCTTCATCCAACATAACTTTCTTCCCCACCATCAATCAACACGATGACTTCCATGCCCGTCGAGGAGGCAATTACCTTTGCCAGAGAACGCAAGGCATCGCGTTTGAATAACCCACTGCGAGCCTCCGGATTCCCCAGAATGGCGATGTCGATCTTTTCCTCACCTGCAATGGACTGGATTTGGTCCAGCAGACTACCTGCGCGCACGATCACGCGGGAAAGAACGCCGGCTTGCTCGGCCTGTTTGGCAGCCGTCCGCTGCAGGAATTGACGCATGTGGCGGATTTGAGCCTCGACGTTGATGACCAGCGGAGTCGCCTCGCGAGGCAATGCGTTCTTATCGAAGACGTAAAGAAAGATGATTTCTGCATGCATGTCGCTTGCAATTTGGATCGCCCGCGCATGGGTAGGCTGACTCGCCCTTCCGCCGCGCGTGGCGCACAAGATTTTACAGCTGACTGCGGAAACATCGCTTTTCGCCCCGGTTCGCCGTAGTCTCGGTAGAAACCAGGTACATACAAAATATGCGCACAAGATCAGCACTACCAGCCCAGCAACGCCCAGCAGCCAATCTGCCGGTTTTCCACCGGCTGCATCCACAACGAGGTAGGCGATAAATCCCAGGTAGGTCACGATCAAATACAAACCGATCGCCCGGTTGATGGAGCCTTTGCGGCCGGTGGAATTACGATCTGTTAATAACAGCGCCACGAAGGAGATATTGATGAAATTCATGAAAAAGAAACTGGACATTGCTGTGTCTTCGACCGTCAACGGCCGAATGAGCGCAGGCAAACCCAATCCGAACAGCAGGTTGAATAGGTTGCTGCCAAAAGCCGTTCCCAACACCAAATCGGCATGTCTTCGACGCGCCGCTTGAATGGAAGAGGCGATTTCCGGCAGCGACGTTCCCGGTCCAATGATGATCAGGCCGATGATGAACCAGGGCACCTTCATTTCCACCGCGATGGCAGACGTGCTGAGGATCAGCAGACGCGAGGCCATCACGAGCGCCAACAGACCGCTCAACAATGACAGAATGGCTTTATTCTTCGACATCGACAGAGCGTCGGGATGGGAGATGCCTTCGAGGGGTGTGACTTCGACGACCAGCTCGCTGCGCATGTGGCGCGCTTTAGCATACTGAACAATTAAACTCACGGCGGTAACAAAAAGCAGGAGCAGGATTACGGCATCGAAGCGATCAATGCCACCATCGGCGACCAAAGCCGTGGCCATGCCGGTGGCTGCGATATACAATGGGATATCCTTCTCGATCGCCTCCCGAGGCAGGATGATCAATCCGGCGATTACCGCCGATACCCCAAGTTCGATGCCAATATTGACCATGTTCGAACCCAGGATGTTGCCCACAACGGTTGAGGTTTCCGCGCCGCCGAGCACAACGACCAGGTTCACAGCCAACTCCGCGAACGATGTGCCCATTGCCACAACCGTCGCACCGATCACAAGCGGGCTGATGTTAAATAAATGCGCAATGGAAACCGCGCCATCCACCATGATGTACGAGGCGCGGATGACAATAAATAAAGACAAGACCAGCATAGCGATGTTGATCGCAAGCGGCAATTCGATGAAAAATTCTTCCATGGCACTTTATACGACTGCTTGGACTCTTGCCCACACTAGTGAGTGAGATTGGAATTTCAGTGTATCAGAAAGGTCTATTACCCTACAACCAATTCCTCGCGACCTTATGTGTTATTCCCGCTGCAGGAATTGAAGGTAATCCTGCGATTTGGATTCCAGGTCTTTGTAGTAGCCGCGGTATTCCCGTGGGAGTAAGGTTGCCAGTTGATACATGATCTCATCGACCATCTTTGCGCGTACAACGTGCGTGATCCGCTCACCGCGGGGATCCAGGCAGAAAGGCTCACCAACAGAAATGTGGATCGACGTACGCCGCAGCCTCCGCACGTTTTCTCGCAATTTCTCTCCCCCGTAATAAACGACCGGCAGGAGCGGCGCGCCGCTCTTCAAAGCCAACAGGACCACCCCGGGTTTCCCGCGTCGAAGTCGGCCATTGCCACTGCGCGTCCCCTCCGGAGCGATGGCGATGAACTTCTCCTGTTCGAGAACCTGAAGCGCTTTGCGCAAGGCCGTAAGATCGACCTCTCTTCTGCGGATTGGAATCGCCTCCAGAATATCGAACAGGTACGCCATGATCGGGTTATCCCACGTCTCCACTTTAGCAAATCCCGTTACCGGCCGGGGATAGACGCGCGGGTACATGACGGGAAGATCGATGAAATTAACGTGATTGGCGACGATGATCAGCGGGCCACGTGCAGGAATGCGATCCAGCGAATCTGCGCTCACCCGGCAGAGCAGTTTCGTGAGTCCCTTAAAGGCCAGATTCACTGCAGCGAGTCTGAAATTCGAGTTCGCGGAGGTCATCTGTTCGTGATCATTTCCAATTGCGCGGGCTTTATCGAGACAACCAACCGATCACCTTCCGTACACAGTGTCTCGCCGTCGGCGTGCGCCGGCAAGGTCCCTTGAAGCGCAGTCACCGAAATCGTATTCGTGCGTCCCACTCGAATGGCGGGATGCGTGGCCTGCGTGCCCTGCATGAATCGCACAATCAATGCGAAGATCGTCGCTTTTCCAACTTCCTCGGCGATACACACATCGAACAGGCCATCGTCGTTTAACCCCTGTGGTGCCATCATGAACCCTCCGCCCATGCGGCGGCCGTTCATGATCGAAACCATCAATGCGGGAATCTCGATCCTCTCATCAGCGTACTCGATGCGTACAGTCGGCGCTTTGTAATACAAGAACATCGTCTTCAACGCCGCGACGACGTAAGACAGAAACCCGGTCAGGCGTTTCATTTTCAAGGCCTCAAAGCCCACGACGGCATCAAATCCGATCCCGACGCCGTTGCCAAAATAGCGGCCTTCCGGGAATAGCCCACCAGTGACACACCCGACGTCTACCGTGTGCCGGCGGTCCGCGAAAATCGTTTCACAACCTTCTTTCAGTCCCACTGGAACGTCCATGCCGTAGGCGAAATCGTTGCCGCGCCCGATGCCGATAACCCCCATCACTGCGGAACCCTCAGCAGCGTTTTTCGCCAGCATCAATCCGTTGAGCACCTCGTTCGCCGTCCCGTCCCCTCCCACGGCCACGACGTTTTCGCAGCCCTCACCAACCGCCGCTCGTGCCAGTTCCGCAGCGTGCCATGGTCGCTGGGTAAGTTCCAGATCAAAATCCAGACCGGCGTTCGAAAACTCCTGCCGCAGTACGGGAATCGCTTCAGCACCCGTACCTCGTCCGGAGATCGGGTTTACGATCAATCGGTATTTTGCCATCCGTTTCCTCTCGCGACTTTATAGATTTTTTATATCCACGTTCGACGGTCTTCGCATTTAAATCAATCGGCGCTTATTGATTCCCACTCGACGTCTCGTTTTCGAGCATATCTCCAGGAAGCGGGATTGCGATGACCGCAATCTGCCGGGCATAATGACCCAGTTTCTCGCGCGTCCATGGCGGCGCCAAACCCTCCGCCCGAAGCATGCTGCCGATCATTCGGGGACGGCGTGCGAGGCGTAATTCCAGAAAATCCGAAATTTTTTCGGGATTGTGGATCGCTTCAGCGACGGCCTCGAATTGATGAACGCCCAACCGCACGGCAACGTGTGGATCGGCAGCTATGTTCCGATACCAATCCGCTTGCTTCCCCCGCATCGAGCCAATTAGCAAGCGATTGTGGTCGATTTCGAATTGCAGCGGAGTGATGTGCTGCCGCCCGGTCTTCCGGCCGCGTGTTGTAAGCAACAGGACCAGATGCCCCATGATCCTGCCCAAACCGGCGGCGTAAACCAGTCGCGGCGGATATCTCATCAAACGCAGAACGAATTTGGGCAGCCGGCGTAATCGGGTCAAGTTGGATACTCCTTCGAGCGTCCTGTAAAAACGATTTCACAACGCCGAGATACAACGTATTGGTCCACGGTTGTCCGTCAACAAGATAAAAAACGAATCTTCGTTTCAGCACAGCGCTCGATGAGACTTAACACCCAGCGATTGAAAGTGTTCCGTTTCACTGTATACAATGCATTGGCGGCTAATCGCTGCGGCCTTGCGCGACGAGTTCAGAAAGTGTGACCACTTCGTAGCCACGCGTGGCGAGTTCGGGAAGGATTACCTGCAAAGCGGCCACCGTGCGTTCCCCGCGCTTTCCGAAATCATGCAGCACGACGATCGATCCCGGTTTTGCTTTCCACAGCACGTAATTGGCCGATACCCACGCAGAACCGATCTGTGGATCGTAGGGATAGATGGAACCCAACGCAATCCGGTATCCATGCCTCTCAGCAATCTTGATCATTGCGTTATCATAAATACCTGATCCGGGTCTCATCCACACGCTTTCACCAAAAGCTGATAGCGCCCGGTTGGCCGCTTCCAATCGCCGCTCGAACTCCTGCTTGTCGAGCAGGATGCTGGGTTCATCCATCATCATGTGATTGGCAATTTCGTGTCCATCATCAAGGATTTGCTGTACGACGTGTTCGTTGCCCGGAATACGGCTGGCAATCAGAAAAAATGTCGCATGCGCTTCGTATTGTGAAAGCACTTCGAGAATTCTTGCTGTTTGGACTGCATCGGGCCCGTCATCGATCGTCAAGGAAATTATCGGCTTACTCGTATCTACCGAGTAAAGAACGCCCGACGATGTCCCGTTGAGAGTCGTAATGAGCCACTCGGGTTGGGTCAAAACCAAAACAACAAGACCACACAACAACGTCACCGAGAGGATCACAAATAACAACATTCTACGTCGCTTCATCTTCACATGCGCGCTAATTTTACAACCGTTCGTGCGTTTCGCACGATTACGAACCCGCCGAATCGGTTTCTTCAACCAGCATCCGCCGCAGCACCTTGCCAACAAAAGACTTGGGAAGTTCCTCGCGGAACTCAATTTCCCAGGGAACCTCGTAGGTTTCAAGCCGCTGACGGCACAGATCGAGCAGTTCTTCTTTCGACAGACTCGTACCTGGCCTGGGTACGACAAAAGCTTTTACTTTTTGTTCTGAAGCGCCCACCTGCACACCGACGACGGCTGCTTCAAGGACTTTACTGTTTTCGTACAGCACCTCTTCGACATCGCGTGGATAGACGCTGTATTTTCCCGCCATGATCGTGTCGCGCTTGCGGCTGATGATGCTGAAAAAGCCATCGCCGTCCATTACGGCAATGTCGCCCGTGGCAAGCCAGCCATCCTTGATCACCTTGCTCGATTCCACTTCGTCCACACCGCCTCGTGACCAGTAGCCTTTCATAACCTGCGGTCCACGTATGTACAACTCCCCGATCTTCCCCGGAGGCACATCGGCGCCGCTGGCCAAATCTACGATTTTCGCATCCGTGTTGGGGATCGGAACACCAATGGAACCAACCTTCTCGGACGGTTCGAATGGATTCGCATGCGTCACGGGGGAAGCTTCGGTCAGTCCGTACCCTTCAACCAGACGGCCCTTGGAAAGCTTCTCGAACTTTTCCTGAACCTCGATGGGCAGCGGCGCGGCACCGCTGATGCAGGCTTTGATCGACGAAAGCCCATACGAGCGGACTTTTTCAGCCTGGTTGATCGCCATGTAGATCGTGGGCACGCCTGGAAAAATCGTTGGCCGGTGCTTTTTGATTTGAGCCAGCACTTGATCGAGTTCGAAGACACTTAAAAGCACGATCGAAGCGCCCATCGCAATGGGGATGTTCATCGCGCTCGTCATGCCATAACTGTGCGTAAGCGGGATCACCGAAAGGAAAGTCTCCTTACCGGTGCGCAGGTCGGGAATCCAGTGGCGTGTCTGCAGCGCGTTCGCCACTAAATTGGCATGGGTGAGGCAGACGCCTTTTGGCGTGTCTGTCGTACCGCTGGTGTAAATAATCGCCGCCAAATCGTCTGGGGAGACATCCACGTGAGGTGGTTGGCGCGAGGCGTCCATCATCAAACCCGCCATCGTGTACCCGTCTGGAACCGGGTTCTCTTCATCTGGCTCGAATCCAGCTTGTGACCAGCGCGCCATCAATTGACGATACGTTCTTCCGGAAACCGCTTTGCGGATGCTGGTGAAAATCATCTGCAGGGGATACTGCTCCTGAATCGAAGCGGCCATACTTGCGAAGTTTGCCAGCGTGACCAGAACCTTCGACTCAGTTTCGCGGAGCTGATTCAGAATTGTTGCTGCATCGGCTTCAGTATTCGAAAGCACGACGACGCCGCCGATCTTTAATACAGCGTAATACGCAATTATAAGTTGCGGCATGTTCGGCAGCACAACAGCCACCCGGTCTCCGGGCCGGATTCCGAGTCCATGCAACGCATGGGCGAACTGATTCACCCTGCGATCCAGCTGTTGATACGACATCGTCGATCCGTAAAATATTGTCGCCGTATGTTTGGGCAGCATCGCCGCAGATGCTTCGAGGAATTGATGCAGCGGCCTGCGTGGGACGGGAAAGGTATGCGGGGTGTGCTTGCCGTAGCTCGACAACCAGGGACGTTGGAAACCATCGGGCTTCAGCGTCTGGTCTCTCCAAGTCAGACGTTTTTTATTCTCGTCTTCCTCGAAAAATCGTTGCAGCGCCCGATTGACCGCTTGATGCCGCTCGAGTTGGACTTTGTGCTTGGAACCGCCTATATCCACGACGCGCGCGTCCGGCATCTTCTCTGCTACGCCGGCATAAACCCGATGTGGGAAATAGCGATCCCGTTCTCCGGTGAGGATTAACGTCGGTGTACGGATACTTTCCAATCGATCCCATCCCGACCATTTACGCATGTTATTGAGCAGCATGCGCTTCATCACGTGCACTTCTGCGTTCCAGCGTGGACGATAGCGCCAGAAGGGTCGAAACGCCGCCGTCGGAATACGCGAAACCAATGAGGCAGCACGCGGCAGTGGATACTCGCCAGCCGTTGCAATGAGGACGAGCTTATCAAGTCTTTCGGGATGTGCATGGGCATACTCGATACAGATCGCGCCACCAAACGAATGGCCTATCAGGATGAATCGCTCGGCAAACGACAGTTTGTCAGCAATCGTCTCGATGTCCTCGACGAGCTCCGGCATGGTGTACTGTGTAAACGGTGCGTCACTTTGCCCATGGCCGCGTAAATCCGGAACCACGACGCGATATTCTCGGGAGAAGTAATTGATCTGATATTCCCAGGTCTCCGCACAACCCGCATATCCATGAATGAAAACGAGCGTATTGCGAGCGTGCTCCGGCCAGATGTCGATTACGCTCAACGAGCTATCCGACAATCCTCTTATCGGAACCTCGTTGCGGTATAGATTAAAATCCAACTGGACAGCGCGCCGCTTTAGGCCGCGTAACTTCCGCTTCATTTTCGCCTCCTCGTCGCACGCGAAACGAAGTTGGTGCCTAACGGTCAATACCGGTGATTCGATGTTTCAACTACAGCTTCCCATTATTAGAAACACCAATTATCCAAAGATGAAACGGCGAAGGTTTTAACGGTTTACCCGAAGGTCAAGCAATTCTTGAAGTGTCAGCGGCTTTTTCCCATGGCCGGTGTAAATCAGCGCCGGCTTTTTTGCCTTGAGCTGCTCGAGACTTTCTTCGATCGCGGTCCAATCCTGCGCGAACAAGCGCTGCACGTGCGCTTTTCGATGTGAAGACAAAAGGTCGCCGACAAACGCATATTTACCTTCCACGATCAAACTGGACGAACCCATGGTGTGTCCCGGCGTGTGAATAACGCAAGCATCGATGCCGTAATCGTGCAGCGTATCTCCGTCTTTTAATACGATATCGGGTTCGGTAGATTCCAACAAAGGCATTCGCTCGATCAACGGCATCATGGCGCCCACGATTCGGCCTCTGCCACGAGGTTCGCCGAGAGGGCTTTGCCCCAGTGCCATGGCGTTCACATCCGCGTAGTGCACGGCGATGGGTGCACCTGTAGCCCGGCGCAGCGCCGCCGCGCTGCCGTAATGATCGATATGTGCGTGTGTGATGTAGATCAGCCGTAGATCTCTGCCTCCCAAGAATTTAATTTTACGCAGGACACGATTCGCATAGCCCGGCATACCGGCGTCGACGAGAATAAAATCGCGATCGGATGCAAGCAGATAGGCTTGAACCATACCCAGCGAAAGACTGTGAATTTCCACCATGCTCAGAAGCGGAATCTGTTGGAGCGCACGTAGAGGGATTGACTGCGTTCTTCCGACGGTGGCTGTCGGATGAACTTCATCAAAATCAAAGTCAAAACGACTCCCAATACGAACCCGCCGATGTGGGCGAAAAAGGCCACACCGCCGCCGGCAGAAGTGTTCGCCCCAATGGAAAAAATGCCGTTGAACAGCTGCAGCACAAACCACAACGCCAGGACCGACCAAGCTGGCCACTCGGAGAGTCGCGAGAACCCCCCTAGCGGGACGATGCCCTGCACCCTCACGCCGGGAAACAACACCAGATAACTACCCAAAACGCCGGCGATTGCGCCGCTGGCACCAACGAGAGGAACCGTGGAAGAGGGGTTGGCCAGAACCTGCGCAGTCGCTGCTGTAAATCCGCTGGCAAAATACAGGAACAGGAACATGATTTTCCCCAGTCGGTCTTCGACGTTGTCCCCAAAAAGCCATAAATAGAGCATGTTGCCGAGCAGATGCGCCCATCCGCCGTGAAAAAACATGCTGCGGACGATGTCCATGAACGACTCGAAAGTGAAAGGCGCTGCCGTAATCTGAGTCGGAACGACGGAGAGATCCATGAACATCGACTGAAGTCGAGCATCGGGCAGAGTGTCTTCCCACAAGAAAATCAGGACGTTCAAGGCGATCAGGATGTAAGTAAGGATAGGAAAACGACGAGTGGGATTAATATCTCGCAAGGGGAGCATTTAAAACCTCACATTCATCATTGCAGGCAGAAATCCCGCCATCCGTACAACACCCCGGGATCACATTCCGTTGTACTCATTCTAACCGACGCCCGACCGCGTATACAAGCATCGCATTTCGATTCCGGCGAAGACTACGCCAGACGACACACAAGCCCTTTCAGATATCGACCCTCGGGAAAAGTCAGCGATACGGGGTGATCCAGCGGTTGACTCAGCCAGGCGACGATTTTCGCACTGACGTCTGCATCACACGCCGCACCGGCGACGATCTTTTCGAATAATGCCGTAGTCACACCGCCGGAACACGAAAATGTGATCAACGTCCCGCGTTCACGTAAAAGTTTGAACGCCAGAAGGTTGATGTCCTTGTAGGCGCGTGCTGCTCGCTGCCTCGAGGAAGCCGTAGGAGCGAAGCGCGGCGGGTCGAGGATGACGACGTCGAACGATGCCCCTCGATCGCGCAATGTGCGCAATTCGGCGAACACATCGCCCTGAACCCATTCACAATCATCTGCAGCATAACCATTCAGCCTGACATTCTGCTGCGCCAGTACCAGTGCGTTTGCTGAGGAGTCGATCGAAACCACGCGCTGTGCCTCGCCTGCCAACGCGGAAAGCGTGAATCCGCCTGTGTAGCAAAAACAATCGAGCACCTCTTTTCCACGCACGAGCGAGCGCACGATGCTGCGATTCTCACGCTGGTCCAAATAGAATCCCGTTTTTTGGCCCTGGCGCACATCGACCTGAAATTGCAGATTGTTTTCCAGGATGATCGTTCCCTCGTGTGGTTCGTCCCCAAACACAGCCTGCGCCCGCTGCGGCAGCCCCTCCTTCTCACGCACTTCGCTGTCCGAGCGTTCGTAGATCCCGGCGCAATTACCGCTGGACGCCAATATCGAGACAATCGTATCTCGCCAGGCTTCGACTCCGGCCGTCAGGAATTGCACGACTAGCAGGTCGGCGTAGCGGTCGACGATCAGACCCGGCAGCCCATCCGATTCGGCGTGGATTTCGCGATACGCGTTTACCTCCGGATTCTCGCGGAGTACGCTGCGCGCCTCGACGGCCGCATCAATGTGTCGTTGGAAAAAACCTTCGTCGACGGCCTCATCCGCATGCCAGGACCAGATCCGGGTGCGGATGCTGGAATACGGAGAATAGGCACCTCGCGCCAGCCACGCACCCGTGTGATCCAACACATCAACCGTGTCGCCGGGTTGCGGATCCCCGTCGACGCCAGCGATCGCCCCGGAAAATATCCACGGATGCCTGCGTTTCACCGAGCGTTCACGACCGCGCTTCAAGCGTATCGATTTCATCAGCATTTATTCAGGGAAGCAAATATATGTATTGCCTGTACGGCTTCGAAGATATGTATTCCACCTCGAGAAAAGGAAACCCGCAAGTCCTTGGGCATGCCGATTTGGAGATTAATCCTCTGTCAGCAATGCTTGCAGTCCATCTTCATCGACGGTGGGAATTTCCAACGCTTCCGCTTTCTGGAGTTTCGACCCCGGTGATTCACCCACGACCACGTAAGACGTGCTTTTACTGACGCTGCCGGTGACTTTTCCGCCATGGTGTTCGATCAGCGCCTTGGCTTCCTGCCGAGTCATCGACGGCATCGTTCCCGTCAGGACAAAGGTCAAACCTGCCAGGGGTGTCGGTCTGGACGGTTCGCCGGACCCGGTCTCCTCCGGCCAGACTCCAGCACGCCTGAATTTCTGAAGCAGCGCCTGGTTGGACGGCTCGTGCATCCAATCAACGATCGCTGTCGCAATGTTGGGGCCAATGCCTTCGATGCGTTCCAGTTCGTCGGCCGTCGCCCTGGAGAGCGCATCTACATTTCGATATCGGCGGGAAAGATCCGTCGCGACGACCTCGCCCACACCGCGGATTCCGAAGGCGTTGATCAATCGATCCAGCGCTTGAGCTTTCGATGCTTTGATAGCGTTGAGCAGATTGTCTACGCGTTTTTCACCGAAACCCTCGAGCTCCAATAAAGCGTCCCGATCCAGGGAATACAAATCCGCCACGTCGCTGACGAAGCCTTCTTCAACCAACAACGCCGCGACTTTGATCCCCATGCCTTCGATGTCCATTGCGCCCCGGGATACGAAGTGTTCCAGGTTGCGGATCAGTTGTTCCGGGCAGGCCGCGTTGACACAATAGACGCCCACCTCGCCCGTGACGCGCTCCAGCTTCGCGTCACAGGAAGGGCAGCGCTCTGGAATCCTATAGGGCACTTCCACGCCGCTGCGCGCATCGACCACCGGGCCGATTACGTAGGGGATGACATCCCCCGCACGTTTCAACAGCACGCGATCGCCGATGCGGATATCCTTCTCCTGGATGAAGTCGAAATTATGCAGCGTAGCTTGTCGAACGGTGACTCCCCCGACTTCCACCGGCTCGAGAACGGCGTACGGCGTGATCACGCCCGTTCGCCCAACGTTGATCCCGATGTCCTCCAGGCGCGTGGTGACGACCTGAGCCGGGAACTTAAAGGCGATCGCGCCGCGCGGATCTTTGCCCGCCACGCCCAGGCTTTCAGACAATTGCAAGTCATCCACTTTGATCACTGCACCGTCTGCTTCGTACGGCAATGTATCGCGGATTTGCGCCAGATGCTCGGCAGCCGCAACGGCTTGCTCGATATCGCCGCAATGCGAGACGTTCTCCGCCACGGGAAAGCCCAGTTCACGCAGCATATTAAGGACTTTCCATTGGGAGTTCGGGATCGCGCCGTCCATCTCCACCACGGCATAACAACGCAGATTGATCGGCCGCTTGGCGGTGAGGCTCGAATCCAATTGGCGTAAAGCACCGGAAACCGTGTTCCTTGGATTCACGTACGTGCGTTCGCCTGCTTCCTCCAGCCTTCGATTGAGCTGCTCGAAGTCAGAAAGCAGGATAATCGCCTCTCCACGAACGACCAAATTTCCGGGAACGCTTCCCTTGTAATCCTGAACCGGGATTCGCAACGGCAGGCTGCGTACGGTTCTCAGGTTGCTGGTGATATCCTCACCCGTCTCGCCGTCGCCGCGTGTGGAGCCCAGCGTGAAGAGACCATCCTGGTAATGCAGCACGACGGTCAGGCCATCCAATTTCGGTTCGACGGTAAAAGCCGCATCCTGTACGCGCCCATCCAGCTTTCGTATCCGTTCGTACCAGGCGCAGACCTCGTCGGCGGTAAAGGCGTTGCCGAGACTTAGAATGGGGCGTGGATGCGGAACCCGTTGGAACCCTTCCGCCGGTGCGCCGCCAACGCGTTGAGTCGGGGAATCGGGAGATCTCAATTGTGGATATTGATCCTCGAGGTCGGTCAATTCCCGCAGAAGCCGATCGAATTCGGCATCGCTGACGACGGGCGAATCGAGCACGTGGTAGCGATAATTATGCATGCGGATTTCTTCCTTGAGCTGCTCTACCCGCTTGCGGATGGATTTGTCCGTCATCGAAGGATTCCTTATTTCCTGTTTTTCAAGATTCATTTAACGCAGGGAGTTCGTCCGGCCAGATGGGCAAAAACATGAGCCATTCCCCGGGACGCTCACGGATGAATTCTTGGATGACGTCCACGTATCGCTGCGCCAGGTTGATGATGTCCCGCTCGCGATCACCCGAAATTTCGGGTTCGATCGGTGAACCGGCAATTGCGCGATACTTATTGGGTCCGATCGTTTGGATCATCCCGACGAGAACCCGCGAACCGGTGGCGATGGCGAGGCGAGCCGGTCCGATGGGTAAAATCGCCTTCCGCCCGAAGAACACCAACTCATCACCTCCGACATCGGGACGATCTGCGGCGGTCATGACCAGCCCGCCGCCCTTAAGACGCCGGATGGCTTCCTTGAGTGACTTGGGGGAGATGGGGGTTAAGTGTAAACCGAAGCGTCGTCGAACGGCGTTGTCGACATGCACACCACCTTGAACGTTGGCGTAGGAAAGTGCCTGTATCGGATACCCATAAGCACCTAAAGCCAGGAGCATAATATTGAAGCTGCTCATATGCGCGCCAACGATCATCAAGCCGCGTTTTTCAGCCTGGGCCTGATTGAAATACTCGACGAGGTGAGGATCGATGTCGATCGACGCTTTCACGACCTCCGGACCGCCGTGCGTAGCTCGATACCAATCCGCATAGCCGCGGGCGGCGTTTTGAATCACCTCGTACACAGCATGGTCAAGCTCTGGTGCATCGAAGGGCAATCCGCGAATCACGGCTTGATTCGAGCGGACGGAACGGATCATGTCCGAATCTTTTTTCGAGACCAAGCGGCGGGCTACCCAATCGGCAAACCGATAAGTCTGTTCTTGATTGAGGATTCTGACCAGCAGTAGCCCCAATATAGGCGCCATTCTCGTACCCAAGAAAGATATTAAGTTCATAATCTATCCATCCAAATCATCGTAATAATTACGCTCGATAATGACGCAGTAATAATTATACGGGCAATTAAGTCCGTTTCATCACGCCGCCTTTACGGCGCATGCGATATGCCAGGCCGACCATTTTCAAGAACCGCAGTGAATCATGCCATGGGTGAAAATAGCTCTTTTTCCCCGTTCCGTAAATCGTGCGGATATCGATCCAGTCCAGTTGGAAAGCGTTACAAACTGCCATGATCACCATTTCCACTTCAAGATCAAATCCCGTCGCCTGCAAGTCCAGCGACTGCAGCAGACGGCGTGTGTGCAGCCGATAACCACTCTGATTGTCATAAATCCGCTGTCGCAGCGCCAGGGAAAGAAGAAACGAGCCGATCCGATTGGCAAAATTGTTGGGAAACGGCATACGGCGGAAGTCCCGCCGGCCGATAATCAAATCCGCACTACAGAGCTCGTATCGCTCGATAAATCTCGGGATTTCCTGGGGATCATGCTGCCCATCGGCGTCCAACGTGATTACGATATCGTAGCCGTTGTCGATGGCCCACTGGAAACCGCTGAGCAAGGCTATCCCTTTGCCCATGTTCTGCTTGTGGCTGACCACCACGGCGCCCAATTCTGCTGCGACCTGCGGCGTGGCGTCCGTAGAACCATCGTCCACGACGAGAAGGGCATAGTGTGGAACAATCGCAGAGACTATGGGCGCAATGAAATCCACCTCGTTCCACGCCGGAATTAGGGTCAAAACCTTCAGGTTGGCCAAGGGGAAACCACCTATCGCTGAAACACTTGTATCGGGAGCTTGCTTCACATGCCACATCATTCTAGCGTAGTCGAGCGGGACGTCAAGCCTAGTATCACGCAGATATCATCACGAACTCGGATAAATGTCTATTGTCTCGAAACGTATGATTTGCTAGACTGAGGCAAGTTATCCGCAACGGGGAGGCAGAATGTCTTCAGGAAAAATTATTGCATACATCGCGGCAGCGATACTGATCTTCTTCGGTGTTCTCTTTCTTCTGGGTTCAGGTGCCAGCGCTCAAGGCGTTCTCTGGATCATCATTGGCGTGATACTCGTCGCCAGTGGTTTCGGTTTGATCTGGTTTGCCGGCCGAGCGGACAAACAAAAAACCGAATTGATCCAAAAGATCGAACTTTCGGGAGACATCGAGCTGGAATCCCTCACGTGCCGAAGCTGTGGCGGTACGCTCACGTCCGACAATGTAAAGATGCTTGCCGGTGCTCCACTTGTCTCCTGTCCATACTGCGGCGCAAGCTACCAACTGAGTGAAGAGCCAAAATGGTAAGCTCTCTTTCCTTCTCCCAACTGTGAGGTGAACGGTATGCGACGTCTTCAAATCATCCTGCGGGTTGCATTACTAGCTGCCCTTCTTCTCGTTCCCATATCTGTATACGCGCAGACCTACTCCTTCAGTCTGGACAGTATGGATGTTGATGTCTTTTGGGAAGAAGACGGCAGCATGCGCCTCGAATATCTCATGGTTTTTACCAACGATACCAATGCGTCGCCGATCGACTATGTCGATATTGGTATGCCAACGCCGGATTACGATCTCTCCAGCGCAGAGGCCAGCGTGGATGGCCATCCGATCGGACACATCGCACCATCTGCCTACGTTGAGTACGGCGTCGAGTTGGGGCTCGGCGCGAATGCGATCCGCCCTGGCGACACCGGCTCGGTTCATTTCACGATCGCCGGCATACAGGACGTGCTCTACTACGACGATGACGACAGCGAGTACGCCAGCGCAGTTTTTGCACCACATTATTACGACCGCGATGTTGTGCACGGCTCGACGGAACTGCTCGTGGTGTTCCATCTGCCTCCGGGCGTCCAACCGGACGAGCCGCGCTGGCACAAGTCGCCTTCGGGATGGCCATACGACAGTCCTTACGCCAACATCGATTCTCGCGGGCGAATCGTATATGCCTGGGAAAACCACGACGCCAATGGATACACACAGTACAAATTCGGCGCCTCGTTTCCACGCAAGTACGTTCCTGAAGGTGCGATTCTCACACCCAGCATCAGCTATCAACTGGGCATCTCCGAGGAGACACTTATCGGCGGTTTGTGCTGCGGCGGCGTTGTTCTCGTCTTCGGTGGGTTCATCGCACTCGCCGTGTTCTCCGCCCGCCGGCGGAAACTCGCCTATCTGCCTCCAAAGATCGCCATCGAAGGTCACGGGATCAAACGCGGCCTCACGGCCATCGAGGCGGCCGTCCTGCTCGAAACACCGCTCGATCGAGTCCTCACCATGATTCTCTTCGCCACAATCAAGAAGAACGCTGTCCGCGTCGTGAAAGAAGACCCGCTCGAACTCGAACGCCTGACTCCGAAGCCGGAAGGCATGCGGCCGTATGAGGAGGAATTTCTAAAGGCCATGATCGATGAAACGCCTCGCAAACGGAAATCGGCCTTGCAGAAGTTGATGGTCGATTTGGTACAAGCCGTGCAGAAGAAGATGAAGGGATTCAGCTTGAAGGAAACCCGCGATTATTACAAATCGATCATGGAAAAGGCCTGGAAACAGGTCGAACAAGCCGAAACGCCGGAGGTTCGATCGCAGCGCTTCGACGATGGGCTGGAATGGACGATGCTCGACGGCGATTTCGACGACCGCACGCGGCGCACCTTCCGCACGGGCCCGGTTTACGTTCCCATCTGGTGGGGCAATTACCGGCCTACCTATCGACCAACGGGAACGAGCGTCCGCACAACAGGACGCGCCCCAAGTACGGCGCCCGGTGGAGGCATGACCCTGCCCAAATTACCGGGTTCGGAATTCGCGGCGTCGATGGTAAACGGCGTGCAGACCACGGCGAAAAATCTGGTTTCCAACGTCACTTCGTTCACGGACGGAGTCACCAAGACGACCAATCCTCCGCCACCGCCATCACGCTCCACGCGCAGCTGGTCATCCGGCGGCGGTGGCAGCGGCTGTGCTTGTGCCTGTGCCTGCGCTTGCGCGGGCTGCGCCTGTGCCTGCGCCGGTGGTGGTCGATGAGATTGTTCCAACAAACGGCATCCGCAAACGGCAAGGCCAACCCCAGACCGGGGCTTTATGACTATACGAATAGGAAGGGGGAGGCTCGAACCCAGATCCACCTGCGCCTGCACGAGGACGGCCGCGGTCTGCTGCTCATCAACGCCCAACGCGCGTTCCATCTCAACCCCACCGCGGCCTTCATGGCCTGGCTGCAGCTCGAGGACTTCCCGCAGAACGACGCCATTCGCGCCTTGCGCAGGCGCTATCGGGTCAGCCGACAACAGGCCCTGCAAGATTTTTGTACCATACGCGCCATGATCGACCAGATCATCGATCCCAACGGCGCTTGTCCGGTGTGCGATCTCGAACTCGATCTGCTGCCACCTTTCTCTGAAATTCCCACTGCCCCGTACCGCATGGATCTGGCCATCACGTACCGCTGCAACGCCAACTGTGCACACTGCTACAACGCCAGGCCGCGCAGCTATCCCGAGATCGACACCCGTTCGTGGCTGCGGATCATCGACCGCATCCACGGGATCGGTATTCCTCACATCTGTTTCACGGGCGGCGAGGCCACGCTGCGGGAGGACCTGCCGGAACTGATCCGAGGCGTGCAGTCCCACGGTCAGATCGCCGGTCTGCTCACAAACGGCCGCCGCCTGGCAGATGGAGATTATCTCGATCGGCTCGTCGATGCCGGTCTCGATCACATCCAGATCACGCTCGAATCTCATGTGGCGGAAGTGCACGATCGCATGCTGCGCACCCCGGGCGCCTGGAACGATACTGTGCAAGGCATCCGCAACGCGGTCGAGCGGGACCTCTATATCATGACCAACACGACGCTGCTGCAGGACAACGCAGCGCAGATCGGCGAGACGATCGCCTTTCTATCTGAATTGGGAGTGCCGACTGTCGGATGCAACGCCTTGATTTTCTCCGGTCGCGGGAAACAAGTCGGCACGGGGATCCCGGAAGATCAACTTGCGCCGCTGCTCGACGAAGCCCGTGAACGGACACAGCGCTACGGACAACGTCTTATCTGGTACACGCCCACGCAATACTGTCATTTCGATCCGATCCAAATGGAACTTGGCGTCAAAGCCTGCACGGCAGCGATGTACAACATGTGCGTCGAACCGGATGGCGCCGTGATCCCATGCCAGTCTTTCTACCAGCCACTCGGCAATCTCCTCAGCGACCCCTGGGAATCCATCTGGGAGCACGAATTGGCCTTATGGCTGCGCGAGCGTCGTTACGCACCGCAAAAATGCCAGGCCTGCGACGTGATCAACGAATGCGGTGGAGGTTGTCCGCTGACGCTTCTAAACGAAGCGCAATCCACGATGCCGCACGATCTTGAGCTGCCTATCGTGCTTCTGAATCATGAGACTTCTTGAAAGGAAGACGCCGATGAATTCGATCCTAGAGCGTTTCTTTGCACCCGCCATGGTTCCCGAACCATTAAAGCCGGGACTCTATCACTGGAAAACGCCCGACGATGCAGCGCTTCAGTATCGTCTGCACCTGCGTATCGAGGACGAGGGCATGAGTATATTAATCGTCAACGCTGCGACTGTCCTGCATTTAAACCCCACGGCCACCGAACACGCCTACCTGCTCGTTCAAGGCGCCAGCGAAGAGGAGGCGGCTCGGGTCATTTCCGAACGCTATCGTGTCAGCGAAAAACGAGCACTCAAGGACCATCGAGAGTTCCGGGATCAAATCGAGACTCTGGCGACCAACCCACAGGTCGATCCGGTGGTGTTCCTCGATTTCGAGCGCAAAGAGCCTCTTGATGAAACGCCGTCTGCACCCTACCGCATGGATTTGGCGTTAACCTACCGCTGTGATGCTAGCGGCGCCATCGATCCCCTGGCGAAACGCCGCGTCGATCGAGAACTGACGACGGAGGAATGGAAATCGATCCTGGACAAGATCTGGGAAGCCGGTGTACCCCACGTCACTTTCACGGGCGGAGAACCCACGCTGCGAGATGATCTGCGTGAATTGATCGCCCACGCCGAAGAACTCGGTCAAGTCACTGGCCTGTTGACGGACGGGAAATGTTTGGCGCAGCCTGCGTATCTGGAAGAACTCGCACAAGCCGGCCTGGATCACATCCTCCTTGCGATCGACCTTTCCGATTCGAAGAGCGAAGCGGGACTGCGCAACGCCGTTGCTTCGGACGTCTACTCGGCTGCGCACCTGACCATCACGCCCGAAAATTCCGCGGCGATAAACGAACACCTCAAGCGCCTGGCGGACCTCGGCGTGCCGGCGGTATCCCTCTCAGCCTCGAACCGGAGCGAGGCGCTGGCCAACGCTTTGGCAGAGGCACGCGACCAAGCAGCTATATTGGGACTGGATTTGATCTGGGATCTACCTGCCCCGCATTCTGCGACGAATCCGCTTGCCCTCGAACTGGATGTGCCGCTGGAGACCGCCGGACAAGCGCATCTGTATGTCGAACCGGACGGTGATGTGCTGCTTGCGCAAGGCTTTGAAAAAGCCATCGGCAATCTCCTTAGCGATTCGTTCGACAAGATTTGGACGACAGAAACGTAGAACCAACGGCATGAACCCCGATCCCGAGCACTTCGAAATCCACAAGCGCTACACGATTCAGGCAAAATGGACGGCAGCGATCCGTACACAGTGGTTCGATCGTTTAGCACTGCGTCCTTCCCAACGCGTGCTTGAAGTTGGCTGCGGCACCGGCGTGATCATCGCTGAAATCGCGGCCGATTGCGCTTGTGCCACATTCGGCCTGGACATCGACCCCGGAGCAACCCGCTTCGCGCGAGCAAACGATCCCGGCACGCGCTACACGATCGGCGACGGCATGTCGCTGCCCTTTCCCCCGGTCACCTTCGACGCCGCGATTTGCCACTTCCTTCTCCTCTGGCTCGAGTCTCCCGGCCGCGTTTTACAGGAAATGAAACGCGTGACCCGTCCCGGCGGTTGGGTGCTCGCTCTGGCCGAGCCGGATTACGGCGGACGCATCGATTACCCCGACTCACTCACCGAACTCGGAAAGCTTCAAGAACAGGCGCTGCAAAAGCAGGGATGCGACACCCGCATCGGTCGGAAACTAAGGCGTCTGTTTAACGAACGGGGATTCGTGGACATCCGCATCGGTGTCCTGGGAGCCGATTGGGATGAGGGAACGATCAGCGGATTGCAGGATTCCGAATGGCAAATGCTGCAGCGCGATCTCGCAGACTCAATTACGTCCGCCGAAATTCACGATTTCCGACAAGCGGATCAGCAAGCCTGGAACGGAGGCAGTCGGCTTCTCTACGTACCGACTTTCTTTGGGGGTGGAAGAATCCCAGCCTAATCACACGGGAAATGATTCCGACAGGCTTTTGGTTTCGTTCCCGTTCAGGGACTCTATTTCCAAACAATTGACCCTGCAGCAACCCCATTCGCTAACGTGCGAAGATCCGTGCCATCCGGACGGACAATCTCCAAGCTGCCCGAAGCTGTGATGTAATAAATCCATTCCCCATCCGGTGACCAGCCAGCTTCGAGCGGTACCGCAGGAATTGATAAGACGGTGTTTCTGAGAGTGCCATCTGCGTTGAGAATCGACAGCGTTTGGGATTGCCGCTGAAGTGCGAGAAAGGAATTCCCATCCGGTGCCCAGTGAATTCCGAAGCGACCGTCCCACACGCCCCATCCATTCGTTGCCCCGAGTGTAGGCAGAAGAACGAATTTGTGCTTGGTTTCCTCGCCTGTGGATGGCGTCGCTATCGTCATCCCCTGTTGATCCTGAGGTATTTCACCTTCGGACAAGCTGAAGGGTACCATTTCGAATATTATGGCCAGTGACTTGCTATCAGGGGACCATTCAAAATGATTGCCCGGGAAAAAACCATCAAAATGTTGGATGACATTGTAGTGGGAGTCGGTCACCCTTTGAACGATGGGTATGCTATCGGGTTCACTTCCCATGTAAGAAATCAGGCAATAATACGTCAGCCATTTCTCGTCCGGAGACCATGATACCCAAGGAGAAGAAAAGGGGTCGATTGGACCTTGCGCCACATACTGCAGCTCCCGGCTGCCATCCGGTTCGATGAGATACAAATCCGCGTAGCGCGTTAAATAGGCCGATTCACTCACTACCGCCAGCCATCTTCCCTTCGGAGACCAAATCAAATCCAAGGCAGGCATCAACAGGTCTTCAACCTCGAAATGCTCGATTTGCACGAGTGTCGTTGCCTCGGAGCCATCGACGTTGGCCAGAAATATCGTCGTATTCTGCGACTCACCGAAATAAGCGATTTGTTCCCCGTTTGGAGAGATTTTCGACGAGGCGCAGTCCGCAGGTGGGGTGAGTGTTAAGGGTGTTACACTGCCACCCGACGTGGAAATCGACATGGCTGTGCACTCTCCCGTCTGCATGAACAAGATCTGCGCCGCGTTCGGATCGGGTGTGACCGGAGCCATCGTGGAGGTTGCTGTGGCAGCTTCCGCAGAAGCAGTTGGCGTGCTTGTTTTCTCCGGAATTTCTACAGCCATCGGCGTATCCGTCCATGCCGGCGGCAATTGCGCGACGTGATGTGTCTCTGTCGGCGGAAGCATCCTCACCTGATCAATGCCGATCGGTGCACACGCAACAAGCAGTATCAGGCAGATTAAAAATCGAAAAGGTTTCATCGTTCCCCTCGAATAGATGACCCAGCATTTGGGAAGCCGAGACGGCAGAAGCAAAGAAAGCGGCAATTTTGTGAGGTCAATGAATAGATTTGTATTTACTCGTGTCGATTACAAAATACAACTCCGAAGAACAAACACGGACACGAAAATAAAACATCCCAGGGAACCATCACCACTGGGATGTTTTGATATACTTCGAATTTCTTGGTGACTAGAACAAACCGACGATCTTGCCCGTATCCAGATCGAGATCGATCGCCATGTAGGCAGGATAAGTGGACAAACCGGGCATGGTGCTCATCTTCCCAAGGAGAGGATAGATGAAACCCGCACCCACACTTGCACGAACCTCACGGATGGGCACCGTAAAACCGGTCGGCACGCCCTTCAGGGTTGGATCGTGGCTGAAACTTAGGTGGGTTTTCGCCATGCACATGGGCAGCTTTCCGAATCCCGCACTCTCGTACGCTTCGATCTGCTCCTCCGCCAGTGGTTCGTAGCTGACGCCGTCTGCACCGTAGAACTCCTTGCAAATGTACTCGATCTTCTGTTTGATCGACCAATCCAGCGGATAGAGAAATTCGAAATTGCTCGACTGCTCGCATGCATCCACAACGGCTTGCGCCAATTCTTTCGATCCGGCGCCCCCGTCCATCCAATGCGTGCTCTTCACAGCCGCGAATGCGCCTTTCTCTTCGGAGTATTTGCGCACCATTTCCATCTCGGCATCCGTGTCGTCTTTGAAACCGTTGACGGCGACCACCACCGGAATTCCGAAACGCATGGCATTCTCGATATGTTTGCCAAGGTTGGGCAGGCCGGCTTCGAGCAATCCGAGATTTTCCTCCGTGTAGGCCCGATCGAGCGGTGCACCGGGCGTCACTTTCGGACCGCCGCCGTGCATCTTCAAGGCGCGTACGGTCGCCACCAGGACGACGGCATTGGGAATAAGCCCAGAATACCGGCACTTGATGTCGAAGAATTTCTCCATGCCGATGTCGGCGCCGAAACCACTTTCGGTGACTACATAATCACCAAGTTTTAGCGCAATTTGATCGGCGATGATGGACGAGTTGCCGTGGGCGATGTTGGCAAACGGACCGGCATGTACGAAGGCCGGCTGTCCTTCGAGCGTCTGCATCAGATTCGGCATGAGCGCATCCTTCAGCAACACCGTCACTGCGCCGGCCACGCCCACGTCCTCGAGATTCACCGGATCGCCCTGCTTGTTCAAGCCGATCACGACTCTCCCCACACGTTCGCGTAGATCTTTCAAACTCGTAGCCAATGCCAAAATTGCCATCAACTCCGATGCAACCGTGATATCCACGCCCGTGGCGCGTGGGAAAACCGGACTCGGGGACCCGTCTTTTAACTTTGCGTCGTTGAAGCCGACTTTGATGCTGCGTAAGCTGCGATCGCAGACATCGACGACGCGGTTCCAGGTCATTGTTTCCAGGTCGATGTCGAGCCGTGCAAAACGAGAGATCTCCTCATCCGTCAGGGTGTTGGGATCGGTCTTTTTTATGCCCAGTTTTTCCAGGCGGCGTAATTGTGTGGGCAAGAACTCGCGCTTTCCATCCTTCTCGGGGACCAGGCGTTTGTAGAGGCCCGCATCGGACTGACGGGTTTCATGGTACATGCGAGTGTCAATTGCCGCGGCGACCAGATTGTGCGCCACGCTGATCGCATGGATGTCCCCGGTTAAATGGAGGTTGAAATCCTCCATCGGGATCACCTGGCTGTAACCACCACCGGCGGCGCCGC
>CAYYVY010000011.1:0-63415 GCA_964475265.1 uncultured Anaerolineaceae bacterium
ATCGACTCCGCGCCCATTTCGTCAGGAAGTTTGAGGAATCCGGGCCGCCAAACGCCGATCACCAATCCATCAATGACGAGCGTATCGAAAAGGAAGAGGAGCAAATAGTGCCCGAAGTTCAACAGGAACAACGCCGTAAAGCGGATATCGACTCCACTACGTGACAGACCAACATAGTTGGCCAGAACCTGAAAGCCCACGATGATCGAGATCAATATGAGCATGTTCACAATGCCGCGGAGTGGAATGCGGTCCTTCAACGTCCCGTCTTGATTTCGGGCAGTGTAAACAAGTCCGCTTCGAAAAACCGCGGCCACGTAGATGCTGAAGGCTGCGGCACCAATACCACTCCAGACCGCAAGGTAATGAATTATCTTCTCCACCGTCATTTTGACCTCCTGGTTGAATGCTTGACTATACAAACGGTATGGTATATCATTTTTCTAGAAAAGTTAGGCATGGCTAATATTATTGCATTGCAGTGGATAAATCAATCCATCTCGTGATAATGGATATCCAAGAAAATTAGAGGTTACGATGGAAAACACAAAATCCATAATGCGTTATACGTTGGTAATCGTTATCCTGGCATCAATCATCTCCGCAATTGTCCTTACCGCCGGACGTTGGGACTGGATAGAATTCTGGATTTTTCTTGCCACGTATTTTCTCGTTTTCGTCGCATGGGGTATGTATTTAAAATTCAAGAAGCCGGATTTATTACAGGAAAGGATGACCGCTTTCAGCAAAGGGAAAAAATGGGACCGCATCCTCATCGGCATCTACTGGATCCTGATTCCCGTGTTCCTGTTTACCGCGGCGCTGGATGCAGGCCGGTATCAGAACTTCGTTACGCCAATCCCCCTTAAAATCATCGCTTTGCTGTTGATACTGGCGGGGTATGCGCTCGGGTTTTGGAGCGGAATCGCTAATGAGTACTTGTCGAGTTTCGTGCGCATCCAGGAAGACCGCGGCCACCAGGTAAGCCAGGCGGGGCCCTACCGCTTCATCCGGCACCCGATGTACGCCGGCGACATCCTCAGCTATCCCTTTGTCGCATTATTTCTGAACTCCCTTTGGGCGCTCATACCGGCCGCCTTGATCATCGTGCTGTTTATCGTGCGCACCTACCTGGAGGACACCACATTACAAAGAGAACTCGACGGCTACCTCGAATATACGAAAAAAGTAAGGTACCGTTTGGTGCCTTTCGTTTGGTAATTGAAATAAGAATAAATGGGATCCGGGCCGTGATCCTTCATGAGCCGGCGCAATCTGCGCTTACTTCCATGCCCCCAAGCGCCCGAACGAGAATCGATGCAGCAGATAATCGAACGTGTTGCCGGTTAGATTTCCCACCCGAATCATACGCAGCGCCAGTTCGATCATCTCGACGACATTATCCCCATAACGCGCCACTACTTGATCCCGCGCCGTTGTCTCCGGTTCTGCATTCGTCTCCGCCCAATGCTGCGCGTACAACATGGCCGGGATTTCTTCAACCGGGCTCCCATCGAAGAGCCCTTTACCCAACGCCTCGATCTCTTCCTCAGAAATTCCTTGCGAAAGCGCTGCCTGGGCGTGGCCGTACGAACAGTAGCGACAGCGGTTCACTGCGGTGACCGTGAGCATCAGGCGCTCGCGAAAAGCGGACGTGATGACGCCGCCACGAACCAATGTACGGATGTCCCTGCGACGAGTGATGAGAATTCGTACGTCGGTCAGAAACTCGCTCAAACTGCGATAGAGTCTTCGATTGAATCCAGCCATCTTCAACCCCATCGAACAATGGAACTTCGCGGCTCAGATCTCCCGTGGTTAACAACGTCCTCGATCGCGAGCAAGAGATTTACGCAGCAAATCTTCCATGAATTATAAACGTGACTGAAGCGGTAACGCTTTACTTCTCACCAACAATACACTGGAAATCTCTGTGGCAATCCGATGCCTGGTTCATCTCGAGTATGCTGAAACCAACTGATTCCATCATCTGATGGATCTCGTCGCCTCGATACAGGGAAATTCCGTCTCGCACAAAGCTCTTATCCTCGAGCGATTGTTTGCAGGTAAAACAGACGACTAGCTTGCCGCGATCTACCAGTACACGATATATCTCGGCCATGCCGCGTTGGGCATCCGCCCAGTAGAAGAGCGAATTGACCGTGCAGCACTTGTCGAAAGACGCGGATGGAAAAGGCAGCGATGCCACCGGTGCGCTTTGCACTTCGAGCCTACCAGCATCGATCAACGCACGGTATCGCCGTTTGCAGGAATTGACCATCCCCTCGGAGACATCCACGCCGGCCAAGAATCCCTTTGTCACGACTTTGACCATCCGCCCCAACAGGTAGCCTCCTCCAAACCCCACCTCGAGCACACGGTCGTGCGCAGCCAGGTCGAGATGATCGAAAGCGAAGTCGTTCAAAGCGGAATTTCTTCGATTCCACAATCGAGCCAATACCCAGCCGCTAATTCCACGCGATGGAGAACGGAGCTGATTCGAGATAAACCTACTCCACAAGGCCTTCTACCTTCCTGAAGATCTTCACCATTCCATGGATTTGTTACAGCCCGCGACACGATGTTTGCGGATTTCGCTTACACCCACCCGCATCAAGGCGCTGTATGCGTTCGGGCTGATTCGATAGAGCCACCAGAATAATAGATTATGGATGGCGCCATCCAGGATGATCGCTTGATTCCGTTTTACGCCACGAAGAATGGCACGAGCGCAAACGTCGGCGTCCATCATCTTGAATGCAGACATCTCGTCAATCGCGCCCTCACGCTGGACAGCGACGAATTCCGCCGCATCCAATACACCCGTCTTAACAGCTCCTGGACAAGCGACGCTCACTTTGACCCCAAGCCCGGCGGCTTCAAGTCGTACCGCCGTCGATAGGCCAACCACAGCGTGCTTGGCAGAAGTGTACGGTGTCGCCATGGGCATCGGCATGAGGCCGTCCAATGAAGCTGTGTTGACGATGTGGCCAAATCCTTGTTCTAACATGACCTGGTAAGCGGCCTTCGTGCCGTGAATGACGCCCCACAGGTTGACATCGAACATGCGCTTCCAATGGGAAATCTCCATATCTCGCACTTCACCACATATTGTGGCACCCGCGTTGTTAAACATGAAGTCCAGTCGTCCAGCGTGGGAACGAGTCTGATTAACGAGTTTCAGGACATCATCATATCGCCTTACATCGACCTGCGCTGCACGTGCCTGACCGCCGTCCGCAGCGATCCTGAAAGCCACTTCCTTGGCACTCGTACCGTTGATATCCGCCACGATAACCTGAGCGCCTCTTTGCCCAAGCTGTTCGCAAATCGCCTGGCCAATCCCAGATGCACCACCGGTTACAATAGCCGTTTTATCCTTGAAATGGTCTTTTTTAGACAATGTCTTGCTCCATGATTGCACTGATTGATCGGGAACCCATGCCGGCCGTTTCGATCCAATCCATCTCTGCTGCAGCAAAATAACCGGGACGATGCCCTGGCGAAATGTAGAAGTGAAAATCGATGCCAGCAGCTCGATTTTATTCTCGCCGCAACAGCCGTATATCGATTTTCCCATTCGACTGCCGATTCATGTCGCGATCCACTACGGATGGAGTGGAGGCTACCCGAATTGGGAACGTACACTGAACTCAGTACAACCAATTTATCGCCGCTGCGATCAGTAGAAATAAAAACGTACTGAACATCGAGCGCGGATTGACGATTAAGAATGCATAAAGCCACAGTATGCCAAAGATAATCGACAGGATGATCTGCAGGGCACTTCCAGCAAGCAAGACCATGAGAGCTGTTCCCAGTGCAGACAAGAAAATTCCTAAGATCCATAAATAATCGGGCGTTGCAGAAAGACGCACGCCAGGACCCGCTTCTGCCTGAACTTTGAATCCCAGCAGCATCCTTCTCTCCATGATATAGTGCAACGCCACACCGAAAAAATCGTCGATTTTACGCAGCAGAGTCCGGGTGTCCTGCCCGTGCGTTCGAACGATCAAGCGGGTTTGCGTTGGCGAGATCTCTTCGAGCACAAAAGCGCCCCACCCTTCGAGCACGAAGGATTTTCCAGCTTCAACGGCCACCACCGGAAAGTTAAATCTAATCAGGCTCTTCGTTTCATCAATCGACCCAGGAACAACCCGGCCAACTTCCATATCTAGAAATTCGGGAACTGCCTCTGCCTCTCGCATCTTGTACCCCAACGCTCTTTCAAGAAATGAATAGCTGAAAAAACCTCCCCGATCTGCACCCAGTTGAATCACCCACTTCCAAACCTCGGCAATCGGCGCATCGATGGATATCGCTCGAGTGGCACTGATGCCGTGCGCCAAATCATCGCCGATCAATGGCATGGCTACTTCGCCCTTCGATGTGCCCCAGGTCAGGATTCTGGGTCGGAAAAAGAGAGCGTAGATGATGAATAACACACCAATGATGAGAATGATTTTCAGGAAAAGATCCAAGGACATTCATCCCCTCAGAACCTAAGTCGCGTTGATCCCTCAGCACACCAACAAATGACATTCTCCGCTAATTAGCTAAGAAAGAACATGCGCATTATAAATGATTTCTTATCATACAAATGGTTTTGCCGTGGAATATCCACCAACGCAGGATTAGATTGACTTCGGACAAATCACTTTTATACAATCGCTGGACGGTAGAGCGCCTCAGTCACTGTGGAAGGCGTTTATTAAATTCGGCAGTTCCCCCGTCGAAAGCCACCTGGCACACTCCGCGCCCAACTTCTCTCGGGCGATATTTTCGTACGCTGCCACGTCTGCTGATGAAAGCATGTCACGCCAGCGGCCGTTGACTCCTTTGTGCATGAACTTCGTTGCGCCGCCTGCAAATATACTTCCGCCAAGCGGAACGCTCTGGTCAGCGTGGGCTTTCATATACTCAAAGGAACAATGCTCCAGAATGGTTTTCCACTTCGATTCATCGAGATTGATATCGAGAAACGCAGCAATGCGCCGAATTTCGCCGGGCATATCTTGCTTGAGATTCGCAAAATGAAGCAGCATCACATTGGGAAGATCACGGATGTTCCACCACGAACGGACGTGCTCCCAATACGGCCACCAAGGGTAGCCATCCTTCGACAGCCAATCTCGAAAATAGTCGATCACGGACGACGGCGCTTCTCCCAACGGCGGACCCGTTCGTTCGGGCACACTGTCGATCGATTGGATGACCTCCTCTTTCATTATGCGATGATGGTTATACAAGCTCCACAGCACGTCTCGCCCGTCCCGGCCGATGTAGATGTATTTCACTTTGGGTGCAATCACCAGTGTGTCGGCCGGAAGATGGCTTTTCAAGAATCGACGGTGCGTCTGGTTTTCAACAATTTCCAACCGCTCTTCTTTGGACGGAAAGCGACAATCAATCCAGGGAGACGCTTCCGATAAGACGATTCCTTCCGCTCCGTTCCAGATCAATTGCGCCACGATCTGCTGCACCCAGGTCGTTCCGGACTTCGAATACGCGATGATGAAAATGTCATCATCGCGAAACTCGAAGTCGTTCCACACCGTCGAATCAAGAAGATGATGCCAATGTTCTCGTTGTTTTTGGGGATACTCGAGCATATCTCCATCCGTTTCAATTTTCTTTATCCGTCTTTACGCCTCGAGAGTCAATAGCCTGGCAAGCAGCATGCGACGGATCATTTTCTGCGATGCAGCAATTTGTCGACTTGGGGTGGCTGATATGCCTCGAACTTTTCCAGCAAGGCTTGCGGGTTTTCATCAATCTGGATCATGGAAAGATGCTCGATGCGGACCAGGTGCTCTTCAACCGTATGCGCCAGGAACGATACCAGCTGACGGTAATACTGGCAGGTATTCAGCAGACCGCAGGGCTTTGCGTGCATACGTAACTGCGCCCAGGTCACCACTTCGAAGAACTCCTCCAGTGTTCCAAGTCCCCCCGGCAGCGCGATGAAGCCGTCTGCCAATTCTGCCATCAACTGCTTTCGCTCGTGCATGGAGTCGACAATCCGCAGGTCGGACAGCCCCTTGTGCTCAATTTCCATGTCGACAAGGAATTTCGGCATTACCCCGATGACCTCACCGCCTTTTTCGAGAACGGCGTCTGCAATCTCCCCCATCATCCCTACGACTGCACCACCATAGACAAGGCCCAGGTCCTTCTCGACAAGCAGGCATCCGAGTTCCCTTGCCGCCCGGATATATTCCGGATTTCCACCCGAGCTCGATCCACAAAACACGCAGATTCTTTTCATAGGCTGTGTCGAATCCTTCGAATTCAATAATTTAATCGCTCGTTTTCGTCTTCACGTTATAAAAATAATCCCAGGGAACGCACGTTGTTCGTTACTTTTTCTTTCCCGACAACGAAGTATAACGCAGACTGTGCAGATGGAGGCTTGTAGAGGGGGCGAACCCAAAGCTTGGTGAGGACCAGAAATCCGTCAGTCTACTCTAGCGGGCAAAAGCTTTAAAAGGATTGGTTTGCGTGAGCTGGCGGATCACCGCTTCCGTCACACCGGCAGCGCGCAGTTTGGGGAGAAATTCCTCGGATAGATACGTGTACGCTTTGGGTGTGCCACCACCGGGCAAGGCCGGATCGTACCAGCCGCGGTCCTGGCTGAGCAGCAAGCGATCTTCGAAACCTGCAGCCAACAAACGCTGGATATTCCCTATGTCTTTTTCATCCTGATTCCCAATCCAATCGTACTCCAGCCACGCCCCTCTGCCTGCCATTTCCAGGTGCAAGGGAAAGTCCTCTTCGGCCTGCGAGTGAATCCAGATGAAGCGTTCGGCCGTATACCCCAGAGACTCGATGATATCGAGTTGATCTCGAACGACCCGGCCGCGGATCGTATGACTTCCAATGACCGCATTCGTCTCCCGGCCGGCTACGGCGGCCGCTCGCAGGACTTTGGCCTCGCAGTCGGTGATTCCATCGTCACCGGCGCTCAACTTGATCCAACCGGCCTGCACTTTGCTGTCCTGGATTTCACCTTGCAATTCACCCAGCATCCAATCCGTCAGATGCGCTTCGCTGGCGTCGTGGACCCAATCCGGAATCCACGGTTCACGGTAAACGCCGGTCGGAACGATCACCGGCAGATCGGCAGCCTCAGACACCGCCCGGTCGATATCGGCGCGGCGCCCGACGCCGACGGTGCTGCATTCAACGATGGCTGTGACGCCGGCTGCTTGGGCTTTGGCCAACTCCGGTGCCATGAGGCTGACAACATCTTCTCCATCAGCCTGGGCGTAACCGGGCGTGTCCCACGTGCGAAGATCCACGAAGACGTGCTCGTGCGGCAAAATCAAGCCCAAATCAGCGGAAGTTCTGGGACCGAGTGTCGTAAAGATTTGCAGCATCACAACTCCTCGAACGGACGCCGTGTAATAATCTTCGTCCGCATCACACGTGATGATCGCCTCAAGCAGTTATTCAATATCCAGGCTTCCATCATCCTTAAATCGCCAATTCTCCCAGGACATGACTTCCCAATAGTAGCCATCCGGGTCGGCGAAGTATCCGTGGTAACCGCCCCAGAAAGCTCGCTGCGGTGATTTTACGATCGTTCCTCCCGCCTGTTCCGCGAGCATTAATAATCGCTCCACTTCATGCTCATCCCGGGCGACGTACCCCAGAGTCGTACCGGAAAATCCCTCACCCTGTGGGGGGTCGTTCTTGTCGATGTCCTCAGCCAATGGCGTTTTCGGGCAGAGCGCCAGGGTAACGCCGTCGCTCTGAAAGAAGACGATGGGCGCATCGCTTTCGGCCACCGTGGTTGAAAATCCCAGACCGTCTCGGTAGAACTCCAGAGAACGGTTGATATCCTTGACCCCGAGGGTGATGATGTGGACTCGATTCACTGCGATTCTCCTGGTCTCAACTCGCAAATCATAGAGATTGTAATCAATCATCCTAACTACGGAAGGCTATCGATCACCGCCATGCGCACAGCGGCGATCCCTTGCATGTGGCTTTGGTTGATGGTTAACGATCAGTATGCACTACCTATCCAGGCCGTCGCAGCGATAGCCAGAAAGACAATCCACGATAAGTGCCGCCCTCGCGTAATGATCAGGGATAAAAGTGCACTCAGCAGGAATGTAATGCTGATCACACTGGCGACAGCCGCCCGATTAATCTCCCCATCCTGGCCGGCACCTAAAAGGAGCAGGGCAGCAAATCCAAGCCAGGCCACGGTCGTCAGGTGCCAGGCGAAGCGCAGCACACGCTTTGTGAATAGATCACTGCCCAACAACTTGGGAAGATCGTCTTGATTCCAAAGCCGCATGATGATGTACCGCTCTCCGAGAATGCCGTGCAGCGCGGCGATAAAAACAACCAAAGCTGCCCCGATGATCAGCCAGAAATTCATTTTCCAGGTCCATTCATCTATTCCGCCCGGTGCCTTGGGGATCGGACATCACCACCTCCGTACGAAAGGTAGAAAGAAGAAAACAGCGTTGGGTGGACGGGTGGTGAGTTATTCGACGCAGCCCTCAGGAGGGCGTATGACGCTTCATTGCAGATTGCAAGCCGACGAGGCCTCCCACAAAGGCAAGAATTCCCAACGAGAAATAAACGACGTTGCCGAGGTAGGGAATCGGTAAGCTCAGCAAGAAAACGACCCACCCGTCGAGCGTGGCGATGATCAACCCTGCAGCGGTCAGTAAACCCCCGACGATCCCGACGAGCGACATGATGATCAAGAATGGCCTGCGGCGCGCGGCAATCTTGTCTCCCTGATTCAGCTCGACTTGATGCAGAAATCTTTGCGCTTCAGTCCAGTCCATCCCTGATGCATTACAGATGGAAAGCAGGATATCGTTTCGGCTTCGGTGCCGGGATAAATCTCGCACTACGTGTTCTGTAAGCTTTGCTTGATCCATGGAATCTCCCTGCTTTAAGTTGTGTGATGTTTACTGATCAAACCGAAGAAGTTGTGATTCTCCGGACAACAACAAATGGATGGAATTAGGATAATCTCGATTAAGCCGCTTGGAATCCACGAATGGAGACTCTTCGCGAGCCACCCCTCTTCTACCTAACGCACAAGTTTACTTTTTTAAACACCAATTATCCAGATCGCCTCCAATTCGAGATCGTTCAACGTTTGTGAATTACCTGGATCTGTCGCATACCAATACCTCAGACAACCATGATGAAACCCCCGATGGTATGCATCAGTATGGTCCACCAAATCGTTCCTGTATGCCGCGCCAGGAAACCTAGATAGAAACCCATGATGCCCGATCCGATCATCAGACCGGCAGCCTTCCTATTTGGGGCCACCGATCCTGGTGCATAGTGCCACTGTCCGAACCACAGGCTTGGCCAGATTATTCCAAAAAGAAGATTGCCAGGAAAGAGTTTCAGATATACCCCCCGCCACAAAAGTTCTTCAAAGAAGCCATTTCCCAGGCTGGTCATAATCAACATCAAGAGGATCCAAACGTGCGGTTTTTCGTACGTCATATTGGGCACGAAACGGTAAAGACCCGCTCCGATCAGCGGAATCAGCAGCAAGAAGAAGATTTCAAGCGTCAGACGTTGGGGGTGAATCAGCTGCAGGATGCTGGACTTTCCGATCAACAACCACGAGCCAATACCACACCATGTTATCCAATACGTCACCAGACCCAGGCACCAACCGATGCGCCAATTATCCTTGAACTTGCGCACATAAAAACGAAAGATCGGGATCATCAGCGCTACCAGGATCACCGGCAAGAGAATGGCCAATAATTGTTTGCCGGACATCGTCTCCCTCCAAGATCAAACTCGATCTTACACCAACTTCACCCTTTACGTGTGAATCATCTACAAGAAACCTCGTTCACCCTGCAGCGGAATCTCATCTTTACCCCTTGACGTAACAATTGGATGTAAATATAATATTATTAGATTATCTAACCTTTAGATTATCTAATATTCTTAAAGAGGGAGTATGCCACTTAAAAACCAGGAATACCTGCAGATCAATCAGGCTTTGTTCTCGCTAACACACGCCTATGAAACAAGGATGTCTAAAGAATACCCCGCAGAAGAAACCGGGCTGACCGTGTTCGACTGTGCAATTTTGATGGTCATAGGACAGTCAGCGCCCATAATTTCGAGCGAACTGGCGCTGCGCATGGATGTCACAGCCAGCACGATTTCCATTTACGTGCGCCGGTTAACCCAACAGGGTTTGGTGTGCATGGAACGTGACGAAGATGACCGCCGCACGTGGTGGCTGCATCTGACGGAAAGCGGGCAGCTTGCCTACGAGGCCGTCATTGCCGGAACGATTCAATACACGCGCGATTTCATCGCCATGCTGAAACCCGAAGAACAAAAGACACTCCACCGTCTGCTGCTCAAAATCTCCCACGGCCTGGGTTTTACCTGGCAATAGCGATAAAAATGAAGAGAAAACTGCTTTTGATTAATCCCGTCAATCCAGCACGCGTCGGTCTCACGGTGAACAAAGGCTCTCGTTTTCCACCCATCAGTTTGGGAATCATCGCCGCACTGACGCCGGACCACTGGCAGGTTTCGTTGATCGACGAGAATTGGGAAGCTTTCCAATTTCAGGAAGCAGATCTGGTTGGCATTACGGCCTTCACGGCATCGGCAAACCGGGCCTACGAAATCGCCGCCGTCTACCGAGAACGCGGCACACCCGTTGTCCTGGGGGGCATTCACGCCTCCATGTGCAGCGAGGAGGCGGCGCCTTATGTAGACAGCGTGGTTGTCGGCGAGGCGGAAAACGTTTGGCCACAGGTGATCCTCGATTTTGAATCAGGCCGATTGCAGCCACGTTATCGAGGCGAACCGGGCACCTTGGAACACGCTCCCTGGCCGCGGCGGGACTTATTCCACCCGGAGTATATGTTCGCCTCCGTCCAGACCTCGCGTGGTTGCCCGATGAATTGTGAATTCTGTTCCGTCACGGCCTTTACTGGACGACGTTACCGGCGCCGTCCACCGCAAGAGGTCCTGGCAGAATTGGAAACCATTCCCCAGAAAATGTTGTTCTTCGTAGATGACAACATCATCGGCTACGGCCGCAAATCTCGCCGGCAGGCATTGGAGTTATTCAAAGGCATGGCGGAACGCAAATTGGAAAAATATTGGTTCTGCCAGGCGTCATTGAACTTCGCCGATGATGAAGAAGTGCTGTATTGGGCCAGTAAAGCGGGCTGCAAGATGGTCTTTTTGGGCCTGGAAGCGGAAGAAGTCGATGCGTTGACAGAAGTCAACAAACGCCTCAATCTAAAACTCGGTGTGGATGCCTACGCGAAAGCCCTACGGCGCATCCAGCGCGCAGGAATCGCCGTCCTGGGCGCCTTCATCTTTGGAATGGACAGCGACACGCCCGAGAAACTACAGCAGCGGGCGCGCTTCATGATGCGCAATGGCATCGATGTGATGCAGACGACGATACTGACCCCTCTGCCCGGTACACGGCTTTTCGATCGCTATTTTCAGGAAGGGCGTCTTTTATTTTCTAATTTTCCCAAGGATTGGGATCACTACGACATGACAGAAGTGACCTACCTACCCGGGAAGATGACCCCAGAAGAATTGACGCGATTGAACCACTGCCTGAACAAGCAGATGTACGCCAGTAACGTGCTGACGCGCAAGGCACTGCAAACGCTATGGCACACGCACGACATAACCGCCACAGCGTTCGCCTGGAGTTCCAATCTCAATTATCGCAACGTGAGTAAAAGTCTGGCTGAAAGAATAACTCGAGCCTAGACTTGATTAGATCAGATGTTGGATCATGCATTGGCATAATAATCTTCAACATCACCATTGCGGGATTCGCTGAGAAGGCCACTCAACTCACCGATATGGAAAAGGGTGTGCCGCAGCAAGAATATCACGACGCCCAACTTTGTATCTCCTGCCCATTCGAAGGAGGTGTTCTTCGCATGGAAGTCTATCTCAGTAAGCCATAATTCAGTCTTGGCCTGTAAATCCTTGATACACAGCATGATGTCGTTTTGAGATGGCAGACTATCTTCGTTGGTCGTATCCCATTCATCATCGAAACGTTTGCCAGACGCAAAATGCGAGATTGTGTTGTCTTCAAGATAATATTGGACTGCTTTTAATATATGAAACGCAATTCGAGCCGGTGTATAGGACTCGCGACCGACGTGAATCCAGGCGTCTTCTTCAAAAGCCGCGACGATTTTCTCAAATACGCGCCAGGTGTGGTCGTACTGAGCAATGAATTCGTCTTTCACTGTGCACTTCCTTACTGTGGCGTTTAAATCACAGCTACCGCATCATCCGGGATATTAACGCATCCGGCCTCGATCTGAAATTAAAGGATTTGGTGCATTCCTCAAATCCTCCGAAGCGCAATGCTCGCGCCCCAGCTCAGCGATAGACTCTCCACAGACACGACACAAAACTTCATCCACACCGGCCAGGCTGCTTCGAGCAGGATATATTGTATCCAGATCACGAAGGCATAGTGGATGATGTATATCCCGGACGAATTTTCGCCAAGGCTGTCGAAAAAAGTCCGTTTACCGCGCACGAGTCTATGAAACGCGCCCAACAATCCAAGGGAGGTGCCGGCGCAGCTAACAGCAAATGCGGCGCCGAAGATTTGATCCAATGAATCTCATCGAAGGTGCTGAACGAAGTATACGCTAGTGCCGTATGCATTAAAATAACCAGAACGATCAGGAAGGCGCGCAAATAATCGATGACGGGATCGCGCCCTCTAAACCCGTCTTGATCGGAGGAGGCTTCAACTGCTTGAGCCCGAACGCCTGCATTACGCAATGTCACCATCTGTCTGGAGCAGGAATTAGTGTGAAAATCTCAATATGAATGGAACAGCAAAGATAAATTATTCGAGACGCAACAGGATGTTAGCTCCTGAACAAGCCAAACCAGCCTCTCTTCTTCGGTACCGGATATAACTCGGTGACCGTAGCCCCGACTTGTTCTCGGAACTCCTCTGCAGCCGGCTCGGCGCCCATGCCAATGTACCCACGAACGCGGTTCTTGGAGTCCCCAATAAATCCAAATATTTCCAAGCCTGATTCTTTATTGAAAATGGATTTATAGTCCCTTACCCTTATCTGAAGTAAATTTGCTGCGTTCGACACCATACCCGTTTGATCCCCGAGTCGCACCCAAATGAGCCATTTGGAGGTAAGCAGCATCCAGGTGTGGATCAGCATGTCCTGCTCGCCCTCCAGCCAGGAGGACAGCTTGCTGGCTTTCTTCTTTTCGGAGATCGTCTCGCAACACGCCAGGGTTTCGCTCTTCGGATCTCCCAGGTCGTGTTTTTGGAATAAATCACGAATAGCTTGGAACGGCTCGGGAGGGATCTGACTCAGCTGACATTCTCGTGTGGTGCGCGTATAGGAACTCATTGGAAGGTCCTTTCCGATCAAGTAAATCGCACTTGCTCCGGGGCGATTGTACTGCAGGAAGCGGGATTTGCCGATCTACATCCCCGAGAAGTTCCCCCATCAGGTAAGCCGATAGGGCATCAATCCAGGCAGCACTCTGCTCGCCAGTTAAGGCTGGAGCCTCTTGTTCACGGTTTGAAGAAACCAGCACTCAACCCGTATGTTCCTTCGTCGCAACAATGATATCCTGGTAGGTCAGGTACTTCACCCGGCCACACCACGATCCGTAGGCGATCGGAGAAACAATGGTCAGATTGTACTTGTCGTATAAACGAGTGACGAACTCCTCCTCGTAGGCGATGGCGCCTTCGGGATCTTCCTCGCTCACCGTCAGACAACCATCAATTTTATAGCGAAAGTCGAGGGTGCTCTGACCCGCGGTAAGCAGGTTTTTTGACTCCTCGTTCAACAGGAAAAAGGTGATCAGACACTTTCCACCTACCTTGAGCACACGGGAGATCTCGCCCAGATAGTTCTCCAGAGCCGGAGGAAGCATGTGTGTAAACACAGATGTGAGAAAGATGAAATCGAAGGACTCAGCTTCAAACGGAAAGCGATAATTATCGGCAAGAATATTGCCATCCTGGTTGTAGTGTTTGTTGAAAACATCACAGTGGAAAAAATGGAAATTACTGTATTTCGAAGAAATGTGTTTCACACACCATTTTATCCCCTTGGCGACGATGTCAAACCCCCAATATTCACCGTTGGGAGAGAGGTAATTCGTCAGCGGGACAGCCATGCGCCCGATTCCACAACCGACATCCAGGACTCGATCGTTGGGTTGAAGGTTTGCTAAATCGATGAAGTAGTTTTTAAACTCCTGTCCAATCTGAATAAAATCGCCGTCACCGATGAAGATCATCGACCGTGGCGGGATCATGCTGTTTCGCTTTCTGAATCGATCCATCAAATCTATGGCAAGGCGGTATGCAAGGTGGTATGCTTTCCGCAGAGGTGGCTTTAGGAATTTGGGGATGAATTTAGCCACAAGTCTCTTCATAGAAAATTCTCTCGTTTTCGTAAGTAGATAGATTACCACAACCAGATTACATATTTCAGCCAGAATGGAAAACGTTCTTCCAGTTTGGCTACAGTTGGAATCTTCAACCGTCCAACCAACGGCGATCAAGCCCGTGTGTTATCGGACGATCGATCATCTCTTCCTCACCAGGAAATGCACATAATCGCTGCCCGTTCCTTCTTCCTCCAGCGCAAATCCTGCTTGATCGATCCACGCTCGAACCTGCTCCATGGAAGGATAATAATGGTACACGGCCAACCCCGCCAGCTCTCCGGGAACCCCCGGTGATGTCAAAGATAGCACCTGCTCGTAGGATTGCTCGACCTCGTCGCCCAGCTCCCCGAGCACAACCGGCAGCCCCATCGCCCTTGCCTGCTCGTAAGAAGCTTTCAGTTCTTCGGAGTCGCGCAGCTCGACCGTGAAATACAGCACGCCCCCTGGCCGCAGCGCAGCGTGGAAGCCTGCCATGATTCCCGGCCAGTCCTCCGGACAGACGTTCTCCATCGCATCCACGCAAATTGCACCATCAAAGACCGCTGAAAAATCCATCTCCTGCAAGCCCAATTTTGTATAGTGCGCATCCGGAACGCGCTCCCGTGCCCGCTCCAACATGCCCTCAGACTGGTCGATACCGGTCACGTCATGTCCCGCTTCCAATAACGTGCCATCGTATCGTCCTGCCCCACACGCCGCGGAGAGCAAGGTGCTGTTCGGAGTCAACAGATCCAAAAATTTTTGGAGAAATTCCAAATGCGTCTCATTCGCATAAAACCCAAAATTCACCCAGTATTCCGGCGAGATATGATCGTAGAGAATTTCTGTCATTTTGCGCATCTTCTCGAGCCACGCATTACGGTCCATCAGTCCACCCTTCATGGAGTGCGATTATAAACGCATGCGCCGCACGATGCGTTATAAAACATTGGAATGACAACCTCTTACACCAGAGTGTTTCTCTTCATTCAAACCTCGAATTCGAAGCCTCCTCTCGGCTTACTTCAGCCGGATTTTGCCAGCCGCATTACCGCCGTATTGCGACGAACGATTTCGGCAGCCCAAGAAATCGCTCCGTCCAAATATCCGCGTCCTCGAACAACTGCTGAAATTGAGTCTTCTTCAGAAGGCGAGCGCTTTCGACAATTCGCACGGCGTCGTCTCTCGAGGACGCCTTCTGCCAATGCCCCAGTTGGAAATGCGAAACCAACCAGATGCGAGTCGCTTTGGGGAGCCAATGAAAGAACGGCGTCATGCTGTGTGGTTCAATCGGAAACCAATAATTCGGGGTTTGGACAAAGTATTTCTCCGACACCCTGGAAAGTTCCTGCGCAAATTGGCGCATGCGGTCCCAACCCCCGACGTGCTCCAATACCGAATTGGAGTGGGCGATGTGAAAGGATTTATCTTCGAACCCGGCAAGATCGCAGCCATCACCTCGAACAAACTTGAATAGGTCATGATCCTCAGGCAATACTTGATCGGGCAGATTGACAACCGTAATGCTGACCTTGTGCTGCTCCAGAAACTGGCGAGACACGATCCCCCAATATTTATCGGTGCCTCCGATGTCGATGATATTTACGGCTCCATTTTCCCCGAAGACCGTTTCGATCATCGTAAGCAGCGGAGCGATACGTTGCGCTCGAAACCTCGACCCTACGGATGTCCGGCGATCGTAGTCCGAAACCCACCTGGCAATGGTCTTTGTGATCGACAAATCTGATTTCCCTTCTTGGGTTCGCGGGCGATCTAGCGTAGAGGAGACAGATTTCGATCCTCTCCAGCGTTTCCGGAATCCACTTCTCATTTTAACGGATCAGGCTGCCGGCCTCAGACTCCCTGCAGGCACATGATGTATCCGCGCGATCCTCCCGGCTTACCGATCGGCGAAGCCGATCCGGCTCATTCCTCACGACTCTGCTCCGGCTTCCAGGCGTACTCAAGGTCGGGCTCGTTTTCGGGCGCCGGGCTTATACCCGAACGCACAACCTGGAACGCATGGAATTTGTATACCCGCCTCAGGAAAGTCGACATGGGAAAAGACGAGCAGCCTGTTGCCACAGGTTACGTAGGCTGCCGCTTTGTGAATTATTTCACGCATAACCACGATCCAATTGGGACCGGTACAGGTAATTGTTTGCCGCGATCCCCCACCATATTTTTACCGTCACTTTGAGACAGACCTTCCGCTCACACATCAAATCCGTCATGCCAGGCAAAATAATTGACCAGAAACATGGCTTTCTTCAGTCCTTCATCAGTTAAATATGGATGAGACGCCTGAAGAAGTTCCTGAACCTTTTCCTTTCCGAGTTTGATCTCGCCGCCTCTTTTTGCGATATCCCAGACGGTAGCCGAAATTTCCTTCATACGTGCAAGAATTGCATCGATTTCATCCGGAGAATGGATTCCCAATTCAGCTTCTAAACGTTCCCGGCGATCGATCAATCGACTCGGACCGAACTCCTCATAAATCGCAAACGCTCGATCAAATATTTCATCGGGTAGATCCATGATCATCGTCACCTTTTAGGAACCATTCGACTGACTGGCGGTTTTGAACGGTCAAATCTCCGTGGTTACTCTGTTTCGTCTTTCACCCGATTCCGGGTCAACAAATTGACCTCATCAATCCGCTGGTATCCCTGGGGTCTTCTTGGAGTCTTCAAACGGCAACAGAATTAATCGTTTCGAATGTAGAACCACAGCGATCTTCTTCAGCTACGCAGCGATATACACGATTCGTCCGGATTCCTGACACGACGCTTTTGCCCATCGGGCAATCCATCATGTTGCAACCCCTTATAAATTCAACACTGACGAGACGCACCCATGCTAACTCGTTAGAACTTCCAATTGACTCTCGACCCAAACCGGATCCATGCGCTTCAAGCGGTTCTTCTTCAGGTTGTTCCTCATGATCCAAAGAACATCCCGGTCCCCGGATCGAATCCATTTTTCCATCTTGGGTTTGCCAATCGCAGGATGTGCGGCCACCGCAACGCTCCAGCCATAGCCCAACGCTTTCCTCAGTACTCGAAATTCTTCGCCTCGTCGATCTTCTTCAGCCAGCAGCGATTGTGTAATTGCATCAAGGAGATCGAGAATCCTCGACGCATTGTTCTGGTCTTTCAGTAAAACAGGTTCGCACAACGTCGCAACGACAGCCCTTCGCTCCAACAATGATCCTTCACTCCAATCTGACATCATAGCAAATAAATCCTCGAATGCTGTTTCAGCATACTTTTGCAGACCCAACGCCACAGATTCGCGTATCCGCCATCTCGGATCGGATGCCCGTTCCCGAATCTGATCCAGGTGTTTCGTGTCTCCCCGGGCTGCCAGGTACCCCAAACCGATTACACCGCAAACGGCCAGGAATTCTTCCTGCGTGTTTTTTGGCGCATCATCGGGACCGAGTTTTGCGTATTTGACCAGTTGTTCCTCCGACCCTTCCGAGGCCGCAGCGAAGGCGAGTTCCAAGTTGGCTCTCGGACCCGGTAAGTGCGACCCCTGCAGTAAAAACACATCCCAGTTTTTCAGACTCCTCAACGTTTGGCGATAGGTCTCGATTTTGCCCATATCATTTCCTGATAACCCGATGTACCCAGCCCACGGTCTCGAACTGCCCGGACTGGTCGATCCCACCCTCGTTCATCCACCAACTCGGAAAAAATCGAGGATTCCCCCGGATGCCTCCCGGCCGAATAAGCCGTGCAATCGTTCACTCGGGTTTGAATTTATACCATCAGCGATCAGCCATCGCCTTGATTTTAATAACCGTGCGCCAATTACGCGCCGTTGCCGAGACGCCAAGTGCTTTTTCGATTCCTGCCGCAAGTTTCGACCTGCCGATGCCATCTGGGGCATGCAGGTAGAAGACTTTACCTAAAAGTGTATAGCTTTCATTCTCGCTTTGAATTTCTTCCAATCTTTTTAGATTCGGTTTCTGCGGCGCCGATTTCATGAAATACAAATTCAACGTCTTTGGTTCGCCTTCAGCTTCCGGATAGGGGTTCGCCGCCAGCGCCTCGTCGAATTCGTCCGCGCGTAACATTATCACATCCACTACAAAGCCATGACGCCGTTCGATAATGTTGCGAATTTTATCCACAAGAACCGATCGATTCGTCTCTTCACTTTCAAAAACAACGTTGCCGCTCTGGATATAGGTTTCGACCTTTCGAAAGCCCAGCTCTGCTAGGGTCTTGACCAACTCCTCCATGGGCAATTTGTTATGGCCGCCCACATTGATCCCCCGGAATAATGCGATATAGATATTCACATTTCTCTTCCTTTTCCGATGTAAGCTACCATTCTACAGCTTGGATCTACCGACTACGTATCCTTCGATGAGCCATTATCAACGCAGGTGACCCGAGTATCCGCACGCGCAAGCGAGGCTCAAAATAGAACGGGCAATCGCTCAGTCAAAATCTCCGATTCGATTTCCTCTTGTGGCCAACCACTGACCCGTGATCCAGGAATTCTGCCGGTTTCGTGAATACGCACTCATATCACATCGTATGCCAAAATTTCGCCACGGCGTGCGGATAAACACTGTCCGGAAGGGAAGTCCCTCATACGAGATACCAAGGGGATCGGGAAGCAGCTTGCACAATCTCTTCTTGGTCAATTTCGTCTCGATGCACAACTGAATGATAGGTATTTGTGTGTATTCGTCGTATACGAATTCCCCCCTCGGCTCTCTGCCTGGTCTAAAATCCGAAATCCCGTGCTCCCATTCCGATCGTGTAGACGGAAGGATAAAATCCCAGTCTTGTCCCGTCGGATAGTGGTGAAGCGTACAGGTGTTGCCAAGGCTGGTGATGATATTCCGGTATTCAACTTTCGACACGAGAGTTGACGGAATGTTTAACCCGATGTGATCCAGGGTAACAAGTTTGTTCAAGAGAATGTCGTTCAATTGTGCGATCTCAATGGTATGCTCTACCGGTTCTGCTATCGGCTTCCTTTCGATTTTGCGCAGAACTCTTCGAATGGGGGCATCGCGGAGCTCGATCGCCGTATCACTCTTGTGAAGGAAGTTCAGTTGCACTTTGGCACTGCTCGAGCAGCCGATCGAGGTAATCGGCCAGGATCGATTCGGAAATTGCGGGGAGAAGGTCACACTCCTTTTACGCTTTGAACTGCTGGGGATGCCGGACAAGAAGATAATCAACTCGTCATGAAACCGGCTCTCTCTGTTTGCCTCAACCGGCAGCAGCAGCTCGATCTTTCTCAACCTCAGCATGATCGTAAATACCTCTCTGGATTTCCTCACTACCAACACAATGGCTACACATACTCTACCAATTGTGCGATCGAGTCAAGGATTGCATCCGGCGAGACGGAAGAAGCGGCCACCACCTCCTGACGATATTTCCCGGTCCGCACGAGGAATCCACGGAGTCCACAACGCTGCGCACCACCGACGTCGGATTCAATATCATCCCCAACCATCACAATTTCTTCGCTGAGGCAGCCCAACTCGTGGATCGCCGACTGGAAAAAGGCGGGAGAAGGCTTGCCGGTAATCGTGGCTTCCACCCCGGTGACGTATTCCAGCCCCGCCACGAACGCCCCGATGTCCACACGCAAACCCTCCGGAGTTTGCCAATACTTGCCTTTATGCAGGGCCACCAGATCCGCACCGTCCATGATCAATCGGAAGAGCTGATTCACGAGATCGTAGTTCCAAGCTCGCCCGATGTCGCCGACAACCACGACCTCGGGATCGATCTCGGAGGCGGCAAATTCCCGAAATTCGTCCAGCACGGCATCCGAGACGACAAAAAGGCACGAACGGGGTTGGCGCTGCCGCAGGTAAACCCGAGCCGCATAAGGAGCACTGAGTATTTCGTTTGCCTGGGCAGGCAGCCCCATCGTGTTCAATTTGTGTGACAGAGCTTCTCGAGATTTCGTCGTCGTGTTGGTCACAAAGCGATAGGGGATGCCGCGCGCCCGAACATGGTGTATCGCTTCAACAGCGCCCTCGATGACCTGATTTTCGACATACAGCACACCATCCAGATCGAACAGGATTCCGCGAATTGCGCTCTGTTTCTTCATCGTAGACCTTTTTGCTTGGCTATCCTCGTTGTTATGGATTGACCCACATCGTGCCTTTAATACAAACCTATTTCATCACGCAAGCATTTACACATTCGCATCGCACATACGCTTGATTAAATCCGCCCCTCCCCAGATCTTAGTTGAATCTTGTGATACAGAGACACCAGGTGTATATGATGCGGTATCAGGAGTCGAGTGCTTGCAACGCACGCTTCATTATCTCCCGGATCACTTCCGTTTTGGCATCTGCGTAGTTTTGCGTATACTTCCATTTTCGTGCCGCAAGTTCGCGTTTGGTATTTTCGTACAAAATTCGATCGTCGTCGTTCGATCGAAGCCAGTCACGGAATATCATCATGCGTCTGACTTCCTCACATTCCGCAGAAAAGACGTGGAGATGGCCATCGATTTCTGGCGTCTTGAGCAATCGATGCTCGTACCAGTCGGGTTCACGAATCCGCAGGACAAAACCCATCGCTTCCAATTGCGGAACGTAAGATGGCTCATCCGTAGAATCTGCGACAACCAGAACCATATCAATGATTGGCTTTGCCGCCAATCCTGCGATGGATGTCGACCCAACATGCTCGAGCAGGAGCACCTTGTCTCCCAGCGCTTGGCGAACGCGGTCGGCCAGTTGCGAGAACCAGACTGGCCAATCCGGATTGTAAGGCGCAAGATGAATCGTGCTGTTTAACGGTTTTCGAGCACCGACGGTTACTTTGCGAAGATATGCATCCGAGGTGACTTGCGCATCATTTTGGCTTTTGAAATCAGAAGCTTCATTCGTCATATGCTAGCTCGCAGGAACAGCAGCAATACTTGATACGAATTATTATCACCGCTCGACCACTGACGCTTCCATAGACATCCCGGAGTTCTACTCCTTCATGTCCAGTTCGAACTCGAAAACATGGTCATACTGCTTGCCCAGGACGAGTTGAACAACACCTGTGCGCATATCGAAGACGGTCGACCAGCGCGTGTTATCTTGAGACACTTCCTCGAGAATCCACAACATCTCTTCCGGAGTTAGATTACCTTCTGCCTGACTCAGGAACTCGTAGGCTTTCTTGTACCGCCAGCACCAAGCTTTGGCTTCAGCGAGACTCTTGCCAACGACAGTGAAATTGGTAGCCACCTGCCAGGGGACTTCATTTCTTGTAAAAACCGTCTCTCCATCGACGAACTCAATCACAGCAGCGCTTCCAGATGAATCCGCAACCAGGTAATGCAGTGGTGGAGCTCCGCCGTAACGTAAATCGATGTTATGTTGGGAGATTAATGCGATTGCATCATCGACACTTTGCGCATGGTCGAGCACCAGACGAATGAGGTGCAATGAGCCCAACGTCGGTTTCAGTGGATCAACTCCGGCTTTTCCGGAATAATCGGTCATCGATGCGATGGCCACACCATACTCGTTCAGGCCATCAAATGGTATATACGGCGCCTGGAGCATTAATAGACGATCCATCCATTCAAGTTCCCCCGCATGCAAGCCCAAAACCGTCAGGTCAACCAGCGATACCGAAGCGTATCCATCCGGTGAATCAGTGAAAAGCAGCAGCGTAGACCGGCCATGCCAGTCTTCGTTCTTCCCAAATATCGGGTTTCCTTCGGGATGCAGCGCAGCCACGGCGGTACATGCGTGGGCGGAGGATTTAAAAGTATAGGACGAATCTTCCAGACCAATTTGCATCACCTCCGAAAATCCATAGTTGCCGGAGTAGTGCATCACGTAGAGCGGGAACTCGTCAACTTTCTGAAGAGTGAGCAACGCTCGCATTTGAGGATAGATTGGAAGGATCAAGGCAGTAACGATCGAAAGGATACAGACCACGAAATTGAATGCCATTTTCCTTGTATAGGAAACCCGAGGTGCCGAAAAGGTCAGTTTTCGATTCAGCATGGCGCCCAAGATCCCACCAAACAAACCGGCAACTGAATGCCCAACGAGATTGAACAACAAGCCATCCTGAATTAACTTAACGATTTGATCGAAATCGTCGGTGGCATTTACGATTGCAAGCGCTACGCTCCCCGAAAACGCACTTATCAACGTACCAAAGAAAGCACCCAACGACCCACCGAACAGTCCGGCTGCTGCTCCCGACCAGAGAGACAAATTTGAAGCCGCAGATAAAATTCGGTAAAGGGTGACAGTGCCCACGGCGCAAACCAAGAGAATCGGGTATTGCAGCCATGCTGGTAGATCGATAGTGAATCCCATGAACAGCCCGGAAATGAACGCGGCGGAGATGAAGGCAAGTAGTTTCATTCACTAACCCTGACGATCATAGGTGCATAGCATCAATTGATTTTCTCATCTGTTGACGAAGCGCATGCCATTCTACCCGCAGCACAGAGATCGTTCTTCCAGGTAAATCAGATTCTGGTTCGTTTGGGGCACGAATCTATACGCAAATGCAGATGACGCCCGGCTACCTGCATGATACTGTTGTGGGCGCTGACAGCGCTGAGTGATACCTGTTGTTGCACCGGGCCGGGAGCAGCCGTGAAATTTTCGACTCAGCCAGCAGCGGCGCCTCACTTACTCCGCTTCGCCCACTGGCTCCCAATCCGTTCCAAAGAAAGCCATATCCTCGAGAACGTTGTATTCAAATTTGATCGGCTTTTCATTGCGCAGGATATCCAACACACTCTCAAACATATTAAACGGCAGATGCATGTGGATGTACCCACTTTCGGACACATCGTCATCCGGAATGTCGTGCCCCGCTTTGTAGAACACGATGCTGCCAACGGGTTCGGTACCCTGCCGTAACTCAATACGTGCCCGTTCGCCGTATCCCCAAGCTTCGAGGCTGGGAATGGTTACCCGATAATCGCTGGGCGCATAATACAGGTAGTTTTGAGAGGCTGCGGAATTCGCCTTGACATGTTTGATTGGCTCGAACTTTTGTAAGTCTTTCTTGATCGTCTGCTTCTTCGTCATTTTGTACTCCTCCATTTATCGTCCGGCAGGGTGCGCCGATCGCACCGCAGCACCAACGACGTTAAAGGTACGCTGCGCCGGGTTCACTCACCCAACCCATCATAGGGCGCCTCTGTCCTTCGATACTCGCGCATGGCGGCAATCTTGCCGTCGGCGAATTCGACGATGCTTGCGCCTTCGATATGATAATGCTGCCCTTTGGCGATACACTCGAAATCCCATTCGAATGCCGCCACATCATTATAGAAATGGAGGCTCGTGATATCCCAACGATTGACCCTATTCCCCTCGGAGATCCAATTCTCTACCCACTGTTGAATCACCTCAATCCCACGAAAAGTAGGACCGTGCGATTCGATGACAACACAGTCGGGGGACAAGGGGCTTACGATCTTCCTTAAATTGTTCTCCTTCCAACCATCAACATACACCTCAACCAATCGTTTCGCCTGGCGATAATCGATGTTTTTCATATTGATGTTCCTGATTGGATTGTACTCATCCTACCCAATAGAAATCGTATACCACTTCACGGTCGACCACCGCATCCGCTTCAGTCTGGTTAAGCCAATCGGGTTCGATGCATCGAGATATGTGGACAACCGTGTGCGGGAAAGAATGGGCAGATTTACTCGGGATTTCAACTTCCCAAACCGAGATGAAGCATATACTGAATTCCCAGAAAATCCGACAGCAATCCCAAAAGTATATTCCGCAATCCGATTCGCAAGGTGCGGAAATAATAATAAGTGCCCATGAGTCTTATTCTTGGATCCCAAGCAAGGATTTTCTTCTTGTTTTCCAATCCCCAAACAAGGTGGGATTCCTCACCCAGACCAGAACTTTCCACAACTTTTTGGTTGGCGATTTTCACCCCGATAGGTGAACTGACATCAAAGAGAATCTCGCTTCCCGGAAATTTATCGATCAAACGGATCAGAAAGTCTTTCACGTCAGTTTCTTGGAAATAATAGAAGACTCCTGCAGCAATGAACAGCACATCTTCCCCGACTTCGATCTTCTCTAACCACTCTTCTTCCATAAACGATGCGATAATGAACTTCCTTCTCTCGCTTTCTTTCACAAATTTACATCTTAGTTCGATGACATCTGGTAGATCCAGGTCATACCATTTCAGTTTTCCGTTGTCAATTCTCTCGAAAGTCGTATCCAGCCCGCAGCCGATGTTGACGATGGTTCCACTCGGATATTTCTGAAGGAATTTCCGGACCACTCGATCACAATACATGCTCCGTCGTATCCAGGCAATTTGGCTGAGATCATCCATATTTTGGGCGACCGGTGAAAAATCAAAATCAACCTGCTCAATGATTTTAACTGCAGTCTCATCCACCAACATGGGCTTCGATTTCTTTGATTCTACAGCCCGTCCCCAGAGTGGAAGGAACAGTGTCTTCTGCACACTGCCAAGATTATGGATATCTACTTTTTCTGTCATTTTCCCTCACCTCATGCGCCCAATGCCTTTGAGTTGGAGATCGGACGGCTAGCATGAGAGCATCCTGTATGTTTTAGAGAACATCTGGACATCAAGCCAATATCATACTCCAACTTCAGGAAATTTCTCATGACACGAGCAGATGTCGATCATTAACTCTGCGGCATCTCGCAGAATGGATTCCACATGGAGGATCGAGTGATGACTGAGTGATGATCGATGATTCAAGCTTTTCGGTGTTCAACCTTATAACGCAGCCAGACCTGACCTCCGGCCTGAACATGGGCGGAGATCAACTCCAGCTGCACCGGCCATTCACCAGATTCCAAATCGGGCGAGGTGAACAATGACGGCGTCTGCATGCCTCCGATGACCGCCGGCAGGAACTCGATGTTAATTTCATCCACCAGCCCTTCGCGCAATAAAGCGCCGTTCAGTATACCGCCTGCGGTCGATAGGACGCTCGTCACTTCAAGCCGGGATTTCAATTTCTTCAGTTCCAGCATGCCCTCCGCTAACAATACCGTATATTGGTCGACGTGAGCTCGCACTCCGATTTGCTCGCGGAAGTCAATGCCGGTCTGCCATCGAGGACCTGGCCGATGTCTTACAACGTAGTGTGTGTTCGACACTATTCGCGATTCACGATCAGGCATGTAGAATCTCCAATCACAAATACGTTCTTTCTGATGATCAGGTCAGACTCTGTCGAATTCATCTCAATCTTGTGGATGTATTGGTCTGGCCTTGTCGAAACGCATCTACGATAAGTCGGACCAGCCGATGTGTAATTCACAGTTGAACTTCGCTCAAGCCAATAGCTCTTCCCAATTGATATGCAGCCTCTAACCTGGATGGCACCAACGACACGTGCCCTTCTTTAGCGCAATGTTCCAACACATCCAGTCTCACGTCGATCCATTCCTTAAAATCTTCAAACATCTGGATCGTGCATTCGGCGCAGGAGCGAAAATTGTAGCAAACGACCAGAACGATGTGTTTGTTCGCCATAGCGGGGAGTGTGTCATCCGGCGCTAAAAGAGCCGTTAATCTATCGATGCACAATTTCGTTTGCGCATTCATGTGCCACCAGTATATTGGCACTGCAAAGACGATTAATTCTGATGCCTCAATCGCAGGGTAAATTTGCTGCATATCATCGTCGTAAACGCAGCGTGATGTCCCTGCACACAGAAAGCATCCCTGACAGGGCTTGATATTCAGATCGTTTAGCCAAAACTCAGAAATTTCAACTTCACGCCCACAGCTTGTAAGTCCTTCCAGGAATCTCCTGGTCAACGTGGCTGAATTTCCGTCCTTATTCGGGCTTCCCTGGATAACAAGCGTTTTCATGAACGCCTCCCGACGAAAAAAAAGACTGGCAGAACGCATCGGAAAATTTGATGTCCCCTCTTCCGCCCGACGGTTTTCGTTTTCCGGAATTCAAGTTTTTTTACGTGCGCAAAATACATCGCCCAGCCTGGTGGATAAGATCCTGAATTGTCAGTGTAACGAAGCGAAGACTTCCACCTTCGAACCTACCGCCGCAACATTGCTGGGTCAGTCGACCGGCTCTATTCTCGTGAGAACTCCCTCCACAGGTATTGTGGACGAGCAGCATCACGGCTGAAGGACTTTTTCAAAGCACACACTGTTTTCTACGCCAACATACTTGCCATAGTTCGGAATTTTTTCATACGAGAACTCCCTCAAAGCATTTGTAAATTCAGCGGCTAACGGAAAAGCCGAGCTGCATGGCTGTGTCCACTGATCTATAAATCCAACGGAAATGACGATCCTGCTGTCGCCGGGGATAGAGTTTGCATGTCAAAGCAATTACCCCGAATTTACTGGTCGATAGATATGGCCAGCGCATTGACCATCTCACCTACTGCCTGACAGACATGTGCGGCAAAATCCAGATTGAGCGTGTCAATGGTGTCACTATTTTTATGGTAATTCGGATTACGGTACTCTGCCGTATCGGTAAGCATGATCGCCGGATATTGTGCATCCCAGAAGGGGGAGTGATCCCCGCGGCGAGAGTCAGGCAGCACACAACCGTCACTCGGCACGATCGTGGATATGTAAGGTAGAGGGATTTGCTGCTGCTCTACTGAAGTGATGAATTGATCAACCAGAAACTCGGATGACTCATTTGCAACCACCAATATAAAGTCACCTGCTTCGGGAAAGATGTCTTCCCATCCTAACGGTATATATTGCGACAATGAGCTGCCGGCATACCCCACCGACTCCAGGTTGATCACAGCATTGATCTGCCACCCATTCGTTTCAGCATAACGGGCAAGTGCCTTTGTGCCAATCATATCAAGTTCATGCATGTTGATGGCAATGAACTGCACGGTACGCTCGAAGGAATATGGTTGTAACAGCGCGGCCAACTCGAGCATCACCGCCACCCCACTGCCATTATCATCGGCGCCGGGCGATTTATCCCCGGAATCGAAGTGGGCGAGAACCAATATGCGCTCCTGCGGATATTGACTCCCCAGTCGCGTGGCGATCACGTTTTGCGCCGTATCGTCGGGGGTGTATTTGAAGGAATGCTGAGTGACATCGTAACCATAGCTGCTGAGCGTTGTCTCAATATATGCCTGAGCTTTCGTGAGATTCTCCGGATTCGACTTTGGATTGCGCACACCTTCGATGGCCAGCAGGTGTGCGCGAAGATTCTCGGTTGAGACGCTCTCCAGTTTCTGGTGAAGAGAAGGCACGGGTGTGTTCGTCGGTTGAGAGCGAGGCGTTTCCTGACAGGATTGAAGCACGAGAGAAAAGCAAACGAGCAACATTCCATATTTCATTGTATCTCTCCGTGAATATTGCAATATATATTGTTTACGGGTTTCGAACTGCTTCGATCCGCTCTTCGCCGCGTTCTCTGCATGCCGAAGTCCTGCTGCGCTTGCAAAAAACGGGCTGACCTTCACTCCATTAATCGCACGCCATCAATCTCGCTGCATTTAATAAGCGCAGATCTTGTACGCGGTGATCCGGATGGCGGGCATACTTCGCGCCTGTGCGTCACTTTGCCAGAACCGGCTTATCAAGCGCGGCCGCGATGATCGCAGGCACCCTTTCCGCGGCCTTTTCTGTGGCCGTACACACACGCAATTCCTGACCGTCTACACATTTCAAGCTGATGATTGTTCGGTTCGTTCTGCTTCCCGCGTATCGGGGATCGATCAGAATCTCAGCTATGCTGAGCAGGGCATCCTCTCGCAATTGCGGCCGCCCAACCACCCCGCTGATCTCGCTGAAAAGCTTCGTCTGCATACTCCCCAGGAGGCCGTGGCGAATATTGACGGTTCTCCCTGTAACGGATATCGCTACATGTGGATCACGAAATCCACGCACGCTCACCCAGGCCGTTAAAACACCGAGAAACAGCAGACCCGATCCAACGCAGTAGCCCTGCGGCCCAAGTTCGGATGTACGCGAGACGAGGGCTACAATCATAGCGATGCCGCCCAGCAGAATGAGAATCCCGAGCACCAGCCCCAACACGCTCTTTCCGCGCCGCTGGCGGATGATAACATCGCCATTCTCCTTCAGGATGCAGACAGCAACCTCGAGTTCCAAAACCTCGCTGGCGTCACGCCGATCGCGCCTTCGCGTCCTTGCCATCCATATGATTGCAAGAACTCCGATGAAGATTAGCAAACACAAAATCGTGCAGCCCGATGATAATGTCATTCACGAACTCCTTATTCCATTAAACGTCCGTTAACGAGAATGTTGCCGATGAAAATCAAAATCACTTCAAAAATTGGCAAGTAGGCCAGCGTGAGCGCCAATCGGTAACGTTGTCGGGAGTAGCTCAGCCAACCCCCGACGATGGCGATAATAAACGTCACCGGGCAGGTGCAGTACAGGATCGCCTCGGTCCAGGCAAGCAGCGGCTTGTCAGCCGGTCCTGATACGAGTATCAACGGGGATGCAAAGGAGAAAAAGAGTGCCACTACCAAACCGACGGCGTAAAACAAGGTCAGGATTGATAATATGATCCGGGTCTGACGACGATTGGGGAAAGGATCCTTCTTTCGATCTGTGTCGTTTTGCTGCATTGATGATACTCCTGGATTCCCCCCATTATAATGAGACGCAGGGATCGTGAAAAAGGATCACGCCCCTGTCTTCCAGCTCAGTGACCACTTCATTGACTGCTTGTCCCGAATTTGTGTCGTAAAGCCTTACTTCCAGTCATGGTTCGACACCCGGTTCAAATGTCACTAAAGGTTGCTCTTGAAGAATCTGTTCAACCTCTTCCCAGCCCTCCAAGAATGCATAGTTGTAACGTGCTGGGAGGGCAAACACATAACGACTGTTGCGGCCAAGCTCGAGCGGGCCGATCGGTGCAGCACCAATATGCCACTCACCCGCCTGCATCCGATCCCATTGCTCGATGGTGAACACCATCAGCGGGATGTCCTGCCTGGGCTGTTGGGCCGTCGACTTGTGATGGACAATAGAGAATATCGGACCCTGTTCTACCACTTCGTCACCCAAATCACCGCTCTTCAAACCTTCCCAATTGGTGGTCAGAATAGTGAACCCCTCCCAGGTTGCCGGCAATGAAAAGCTCAAGCCGAGATCGGTGTTGCGGTATTCGACAGGAGATGCTGCTCCGTCAGTGGATATGTCAGTCGACGCCGCCGTTGGAGATGTCCCTCGAAACCGTACACACCCATCTAAGAACATTGGCGTCAGGAGAAACATTGAGAGCAGAAACATGAAGCCTTTGCGTTTGTTCAAGTTACCTCCGCATTATCATTTAACCGTCAACCGGTTTTATGTTGGCTGTGCTGTGCACAAGCAGCGCGCGAATCCCGCGTTCTTTACGGTGCGAAATCATAATGTACGTTTAGGGAGCAACTTACACTTTATCCCGAGCGAAATCGAAGGACGCCATCGAATGCTTAGGCGGTCTCGTATACCGGATTCAACACTCTTCCGAGAAACAGGATGCTTCCTGTGTTTCTCTCAAGAATCAGAAAGATAAATGGATGGTCGGCACGAAATGTCGTCAGGGGCAGAGATGGCCCTCTGGCTTTCATCGCAACTGCTGTCGCAGCGGCGGCCTCCGTTCCTTCTTCATTTACGTCAACGAACGCCTTGTGCAGGACGTCCGATATGTAGAACCAGTTCTCATTGCCGTCCATACCGGAGAAGTTGGCTTTGTCTCTATCGAACGCCTCAGGCATACCCATTGAAGCCAGAGCGTGGTTCAGCCGAAATCCACGATTGATTTTAAATCTTGGCAGAAAGACCCGAACGCTTGCCGCATGCAGATTCGCGGACCATTTCTTTATGTTGGAAAATGTCAGAGCGGCCTCGAGTTTTTCCAATTCGTCAACCTGCTTGGGCAACAAGACAATCATCGCCAGGTTATCCCCCGCATAGGTCAACTCGAGAATCTGCAGGCCGTCACTTTCAGCATATCGGGAAGAACCCTCCTTCGTCATCAGGGGCACTTCGACCTTGTCCCCGGGAGAGACCCAGAACGGAGCATTCTGCGTGCTTTCCTTCTCAAACTGGTGTGCCCAATTCCCCTTGAAATAGATGGCGTTGGTAAGCACCAATCGCGTCAAGGCATCAAGAACACCTGGCGAGATCAAATTCCTGATCTTCTGTGTTTTCTCCTCGACCCAGGCATTGATCTTCTGGCGCGCCGTTTCCGGATCGTTGTAATCGACAGGGGTGATCAAAACGCCATAATGCGTTCTCATCAGCGCAAGGAACTCTTCGAGAAATGGATAGCCGTCCTGAGGCCATAACGCGTTGGCGACATTCAAGAGAATGGGCCCTTTCTCTCGAACACTTTTCAATTTCGACTCCAGCGAAGCAAACGCAGGGTGAAGCTGCCGCTGGCCCAATGTGAAGTGAAGGGCCTGCGCAATTTGCGTCTCCGTGTTCGCACGAGCACCGGCATAGGTCATGGCCAGCGCGGTTGAGATGCTGTAGGGAGAGAAAAAGAGATTTCCCTCTTCTTTCCGTAATGTATGGTAGAGATCCAACGCAAATTCAGCATTTCCTCGTGCTGCAGCAGCCACATCGGAGAGACCATTTTCCTGAACACCTTGTCCAAACAACGTCATTTTTCATTCCTCGTCGAGCTGCCCATGCCGCCTTTTCAGCAACGCACAGATCCCGCGATCTTTAGCGGTTGAAGCCTTACTGCGCTTTCAGGGGGCAGATGCGGCTACGCTATCCACATACTTCCGGGCACAACCTTGGAGACAGAACCATCCGGATTGTACTGCACCTTCCACTCACCACCGTCGCCAGCAAGTGGACCTGCCTGGCATCCAAATTCAATCTGAAACAGATTTTCTTCGATGGGCGTACTTGAAAGCGTAAATCCAAATTCTTCACCGGTGAGGAAAATCTCATAAATATCAGACCCTGCCGACAGCTTCTCACTCATCAGCCTGACGGCAATACAGTCCGTGTCTCCTTGAACGAAACGTATAAATGAGGTAAATCGATCCGTACCAAGAAGCGCAAGCGCTCGTTTGGCGTGTATTTCGCGTGTTGTTAACATCATGCGTTAATATCTCCGCCTAAAGGAACCGCCTCTCAGCAGCCAGGGATCTTTGTAGCTCTCGGAAACTGGGTGCTTCATGCCGCAGACCGTTCATCCAGCTCGATCATGCACCGTCCGCCCGGCATGGGCGGTATCCAGCGTGGCGGAACTGGATCCCGGGGTTCTTCCCGGGCATTTGAAAATGGTTATGCGTACCCGAAATAAGCTCGATATTCATTAGGTTAATGATTCTTTCATCGTTCGCATGCGCACTTCAATGATCCGCGACTGTGGTGATTGCGTGCATGCCAACAAAATCACTCCCGCCACATCTTCAGCTTCCAGCATACCAGACTCGGCGACTCCCTTTTCCGTGCGTCCCTTTCCCAGCGCAAATTCGGTTTTAACTCCTCCCGGGCAAATCGCTCCGACCTTGATCCCGAACGGGCGCAACTCATTATCCAGTGCCTGGGCAAATCCTACCTGGGCAAATTTTGTGGCACAATATACCGCTTCACCAGCAAACCCATATACCCCTGCCATTGATGACACGACCAGTATTGTTCCCGTTCCCTGGTCTATCATGACTGGCACTGCGTGCCGTGTGAACAGAAATGTTGAACGCATATTCGCGTCCATCATTTCATCATATTCTTCTGCACTGGTATCAACCAGGTTTTTATAATTCCCAACTCCCACGTTGTTGATCAATATATCGAGGGAGTTAAATTCTTCCAATGCAGCTGCCACAGCCTGTTTTGCACATTTCTCATCCCTTGCATCTCCCACGACAACCGCTGCCCTGCCGCCTAAATCTGCCACTTTAGAAGCCAGACCATCTAAACGATCCTTCCGGCGCGCGGTGAGTACCAAACTGGCACCCTCACTTGCCAATGCAAGGGCGCTCGCTCTTCCAATTCCTGCGCTTGCGCCCGTAATGATTGCTGCTTTTCCTGACAATTTATTTGCCATTTCGTACTCCTTTTTAGGGATGACTTGGTACGTTTCACGGCTTTGCGCTTTCGATGTTTACGGCATTATTCCAGGTAACAAATTCGGTTTCTACGTAGATAATATACACTCTCAAGACAAATCCAGCCGAATCCCGAGGCTGAGAATCGTTGAGCGGCAAGGTTCAAGGCTGCTCCGACGGTTGGTAGAGATCCCAGAGATTCCCATATAGGTCCTCAAAAACAGCCACCGTCCCGTATGGCGCTTCCTTCGGCTCGCGGACGAAGCGGATGCCCGATGAGATCATATCATCGTAGTCACGCCAGAAGTCATCGGTTGAAAGAAAGAGGAAAACCCTACCGCCAGTCTGATTCCCGATGAACGACTCCTGTTCAGGCGTCGATGCGCGGGCTAAAAGCAGATTTGCCGCCCTCGAGCCCGGGGGCGCAACAACGACCCAGCGTTTGGCTTGCTCGGGCTGGTAGGTATCTTCAACGAGCGTGAAATGAAGCTTTTCACAAAAAAACGCTATGGCTTCGTTGTAATTTCTCACGACCAGCGCAACGTGCACGATGGATTGCTGCATGGATGCCACCTCCCCAAAACTCAGACGTGGTTTGATTCTTGCTCATCGGAACGAATTGGATCGTTTTTCACCACCTAGTAGGATGGTCTCAGAAAAGTAGGGTGCTGTAGAGTATGAGCCAGCCCCTTCTTGAGAAGAACTACCATCATGTAACCCACCGTTCGAAAAGCGACAATGAGAACATGGTAAACACCTTATTCCTTATGCGTGCCCTCACCGGTATAAATGAATTGTTCCACAGTAAATGAGCGAAATGCATAAGGCGTCGAATAGGTTCTTGGCTGAACAGATCCTTCCCAACCGTTCCTTTCCTGAAGAAATACCCACGAAGGTTTGGAAAGACCAGCGTTGCTGGTTATGTACCAGAAAGACTGATGAGCAGCGAGAAGCTCATCCAGTTCATCTTCGTCGTGTAACCGATCAGCAAATGGTGCAAAAACCTGCTCCCACTGAGCTTCAGTATCATTAATATAGTAGTAATGGTTTGCGTTGGGGAAATAATACAACATCGGCCCCATGGTATATGCATCGGTAGTGATTATGAGATCGCCCGGCTGAATTTCTCCCTGCAAGCTTTGATATATATCCTTCACCGGTTCATTGAATTGTTCTGCGTAAATATCTTTAAGCGTAAAGGTATTTAGAACCGCGAAAATTCCTACCGCAGCAAATCTCATCGCCCCACGCTGAAGCACACTGATACTAACGCTGAGAAGAAGCAACAGCAATCCGGTGTAAACAATCGTATAACGATAAAAGAAGACAGGCGTAAGGATTCGGGAGATCAAGATGGGGGTTTGTATAGCGAAGATGCTTGTAAGCAGTAAAAATAACCCGAATAGCAGCTCTTTTTTTTGGTTCCTTCTCCTTGCGATGATTAGTCCGCTGATAATTAACCCAATGGAAAAGAAGACGACTATGCTCATGATAGGGGTGACTTCAGGGTAAAGATATTTATAGGCAAATGGTGTGTGGAATGAAGCCATAACCAATCGAGGGCTGAGCGTTGGAAGTAATGAAGCCTGCATGGTGGATTTAATTTGTTTCAACACGACGACTGCCCAGGGAAGATAGCCAACCAGTACGATCCCCCCAGTGAAAAAATAAGACTTGAGATGAGCTCTTTTTCTCATCAGCAGCAAAAGAAAGATGAAGATATACAGATAAAAAACCGCCAGAAGTGCGTAATTGTGCAAATATACTGCTGCCAGAGAAGCGCTGCCGAACCAAATCCAATCCATCGTCCGGTTATGTTGTGCGGCCAGATATCCATAAAGTGCGCTGGCAGTTACGCTAAATATAGCCAGGGTGTACATTCTTGCTTCGTGCGCATATATCAGCATGCCCGGAGTGAAGATGGTCAGCGCGGCATAAATGTATGCAGTTTTGTTCCCGAAAATGCGGCGAACGGGACCAGCTCCCAGAGCGACGAGTGCAACTGCTCCTACGACAGACAAAGTGCGTAATGCCCAATCGGAGGTGCCCAAAATTGTACATACGCCTCGCAGCAAGAAGAAGTATAGCGGAGGGTGTTTATCAATGGCTGCAAGGCTGATAATCTGGCCGAATGAATGCTCCGTCATCATGGCTGAGTGAGCTTCATCGAACCAGATGCTTTCATGTGTAATTCCTGTAGCATAAAACAAACCTGCTGCAATTATGATGGCGATCCAAGAGCACAAAATCGGCGAATTCCATGCAGGTTTCTTATTATCCATATTGGTTTCCTATATTGGTCAACGGCATTGAGCTAGCTGTACTGCACTCTCCGCAGCGCGGAGGTCTGGATTTTTCAGGCTGAAGATTCCATGTTTTTACAACCGAATGCCTCGCCAGGCAAGAAACTTTCAAACCCAGTCATATTTTAACGCTAGACATTCTCGGCAGAAAATCGAGAGGCGTTTATCCCGTCGTTTTTCCCACCATTGATCTTCTTGTGGATCATCACGACGACGAAACCCCTCAAGGAGTCAACCATGACGAAAATGAGAATAATTTCAACACTTGAATATCGGTAAATTTGCAAACAGTATTGAGCATGGTATAATTGGCGGACTTTTGCCAAGTAACGGGTATTGCGCCGATAGGGTGATTTTTGAAAATAATCGGACAATAGAAAGTTAATCCAGGCAAACATACAACCTTTCAAAAGAAAGGAGAGCATACCTTGACCACCGCTGAAGCGGAAGGTCACTGCGCCCAAAATAACATGAAAAGAATATCCATTATTACATTACTCATCCTCCTGCTCCTGACCAGCTGCGGCTCGGGCCAAAAGGAACCAGCCACAAAAGAGGTAGGAGTGCTCTCGTTGGATATGCCGCCCGAGTGTAGAATCCTGAGAGAAGGGCTTTGCATTGTGTCCGAACCCGGCGAGTTGTTGGCCAATGGAGAGACGATAATCATTACCGAAAAGCCAGAGGCACAATATCTGGAGCCAAGCTCCGCCATCGAGATAAAAATCGGAGAATGGACCCTCATTTTTGACCCGGGAGAAGACAAACCGTTTTCCGTCGGCATGACTTTCCCAAACGCCGCCTTGTATCCCCAAGGCAAGGGCGCGGGGATGTCGATTGAAACCAATGATAAGAAATGCGACGTGGTGGAGGGGGCATTCTCTGATGATATTCTCCAGAGCGCTGAAGAAAATGGCATGGGCAAAAATCCAATCGAGGTGTTTGACATTCGCTTTACGATGCGATGCAACAATCAAACCCCGGTAATCCATGGGCGAGTTAAGCTCACCTGGGGCGAGTAAAGCCTGCCCGATAAAAAGACTTTCTTTATTGAAGTCGCAACTCACGAACAGCCGTCCGATTTTACGGGCGGCTGCTTCTTTTAAGGCAAAGCCCACAGGTTTTTTTTAAGCCTGTCCTACTACTTCCGGCGGAATTTTCGACTTTGGCGTCAGCTGCCTCACCTGGCTGCAGCTGATATCCCAAGCGTCGCCACCCCCGCAGGTGCGAGGCGGCTGCAGCAGAATCAGAGCAGCGAGGTGCTGAAGTAACGCTCAATACGGTCGGGCAGAACAGTCGCCACATTGCCCGTTATCCGGGCGGCCAGCTGCCGCGCTGCCCAGACGTTGGCCCCCGAGCTGATGCCCACAAGCAAGCCGTTTTCCGTGCTCAAACGCCGTGTGGTTGCAATCGCATTTTCGTCAGAAACTTCCACCACCTCGTCCACCAGAGAAAGATCGAGGATTTCCGGTACAAAACCATCGCCGATACCCTGAATCTGATGCAAACCCGGTTCGTGTCCCAGAATTGCGGAGACATTCTGGGGCTCGACCGCTACCACTTTGATGCTGGGGTTTTGTTCTTTGAGGAATTTACCCACACCCTGCAGAGTCCCGCCGCTTCCCACCCCGGCAACAAAACACGCCAGGTCGCCGGCCATTTGCTGCCACAATTCGCGCGCTGTCGTCTCATAATGGACGCGTGGATTATCGGGGTTCTCGAACTGCTGAGGTACAAATACATTCGGGTCTTCTGCCGCCATCCGTCGCACCCGCTCCACCGCCCCTGTGATACCGGCTCGTGCCGGCGTCAGTATCAGCTCCGCGCCCAACGCGCGTATCAGCTTCTTGCGCTCACTACTCATATCCTCAGGCATCACAATGCGCACCTGGTAACCTTTCAAATGCCCGATCAATGCTATTCCAATACCCGTATTGCCTGAAGTTGGCTCGACGATGACGGAGTTGGCGTGAAGCCGGCCGTTGCGTTCTGCCCCCTCGATCATCGCCAACGCTACGCGATCTTTGATACTGCCACCCGGGTTGAGAAACTCCGCCTTCGCGTAAATATCCTCCCCATCCAAACTGACGAGTGGCGTATTGCCAATTAGCTCAAGAACGGAATGATTCGCTAACATGTGACCTCTGGAATTGAAAAAAAATTGTGGGATTAATCGACTGATGCTGAATCGATAAATTGAAGGACACCCCACCCCAAGGCAGAACCAGATTCGCCTGTACAAGCCAGGCTCGTTCGCTCTGCCGATTGTACATCATAAACTCTTCAATTCAATTGAAATCCATACCCTTGATATTCATTCGCAAAGGGGTCGTTATCTGAATCGGCCGCGCTAAAAAGCATGGTCCTTTCTCCGCAGCTCGCTATAGACCTTACCGATGTGATTCACACGCGGCTGAATATCGAGTCTCACGAAGACCGTTCGTCCAGCCTGGCTGGATCCTGATGTTCTTCCAGGCTGCCGTAGATCCCGCTGTACTTCCGGGGATAAGACCAGTGGGTGTTACGAAATTATCATTGAATAAACCGGCCTTCGAGTGGACCGATCTCGAATTGCGACCCGTCGGGAAGCGTCACCTCAACCAGCGACATCGTTCTGTTGTAGGCCACAACACCTCGCTCGAACTGCTTGTAGGCCACGCCATCGACAACTGTCACCATCTCGGAAATTGGTTTCCCAAGATCGGCGAGGTAGAAATCATAATACGCATGCTGGTGGTCACCACCATCCCAATCGTCGTTGTTATCGGCGTAGAGCATGTAACCATTTTCCGGAATCACAACCGCCATGGCGGCGAATAATCTCGCATAGCGCTCGTTCTCTTCAGTGTATCGATCGGCGACGTAATCGTCTGTGGTTATCTTCCATGGCTCGAAGGCGATGATCTTCGGCCACAGCAGGTGTGTGTCCCAGTAGATCAACAGATCTTCCATCCGTTCGATGGATGGGTTCCATGTATCCCGATTTTCCTCGCTGTACGTGAGGGCGTACCCTTCACCCGGATCCGGTTTCCACAATTCCAGAAATACACCGGAAAGGTACTGCGCGGTGGGATCATCCATGCCCCAATTGACGTTACCCATGAGGATGAAATCGTCTCCCACTCGCTCGCGAATGGACTGCGATATGGCGATGCGCGCGGCCTCGACGACCGCCTCGCTGCGCCCATTTCCGGCGCCGTTGTGCCACCAATCCAGCATCATACCGTCGAAGCCGGCAAGCTTGAAGTTCAACGCTTTCTCAGCCAGCAGCGCAGGCCACTCGGGATGTTCAAAGTTAATCATCAGCGTGCGACCATATTCGGAGCCGATATGGAACTGATACACCTCGTCAAGATAAAACGGGGAATCGGGGGACAAAGTTCGCCAGCCGGGATACCAGTAATGCCATTCCTCAGAAATCAGGTATAGCGTATCGCCATCCGATTGCATGCGCGCTTTTTGCGGAGCAGAGACGGCCGGCTGCGTGGATTCGAGATCCTCGGCAAGACCAGTGCCGATCCAGACCAAACCATACGGCGTCTCTTCCGTATCGCAATCAAAATCAAACTCCGCTAGATGTCCGCAATTTCCCGACCAGGGATAGAAAACGGGAATTGACCGTCTGTTATCAACCTTCTCCTGGATCGAGTAAACGCTGCCATCGTAGGGTTCAACGACAAGGTCGCCCGGGCTTTGCAGCGGATTGCCGTTTTCATCCAAGCCCCAGACGAGGATGTCGTCCACACACACTTCGGTGTTGGGCGCGGCGCCAAAACCGGCTCGGCCGGAATCGCGGCGATCATCGCGTATCTTCATTACCAATTCTTCATTCAGGAAGTATTCCAGCTCGTCCCCCACAAAGCGAACTTGTAACTGAAACCATTCATTCTGCTCGATCTGTACTGAAGTGCCGTCCAATTGTGAGGCGGGCGGATAATAGCCGATGGCCGCCCACTCGTTATCGTAGATGCTGGCTCGATAGCCATCGATCGATTGGTTGATGCGAATGTACGCTTCCGCCCCCTGACCCGGATTATTCGAAAGGAACTTAACTCGCAGCGAAATGGCGTAGTGCTCCCATTCGTCGAGACCAAACAAGAAACTGGTCCAGTCGACTGAAATTTGATTGCAAAAAATCGAATTGCCGTCGGGCTCGGATTGGACCTGCCACTGCGCCGACCAGTCATACAGCTCGGGTGGATACCCGATTTCGAAATCGGTGCGATAAAGCGTCGCCGCGTCGATCAGAGATTGCACGTCCGGCGTATCGGTCGGCTGCACCTCAGTGACTGTTGGCGTCGTTAGTATGCTTATCTCGGTTGTCGGCAGGGTTGGCGCACATGCAGCCAATACGAACATCCAAAGACACATCGAGGCGCAGAAGAAGTAACGATTCGCCATATTTCACCCTCCCGGTCAAAAGCTATGCTATCTTCGCTCAGTGAGAAAAGCAACAGCCCCAAACCAAGGCGGAACTGGTTGAGTCTCGGGGCGTTTGGCCTGTGCACTGCCGTAGGGCTTCAGCGAATTGTCCGGGAGCATTAATAATTACGAAGCGGATTTATCTGCCTTTCATTTCATAACGGTCACTTTATATACTTTGCCCTCCCGGTCGTATGTAGTCCACTCCCCTACCTGTTCGCCGTTTTCGAAAGTGCCGGAACGCAGTTTGGTACCATCTTTTCGGAACCACTCCCAATAGCCGGTCGGAACTCCGTTTAACTTTTGACCGATTGCCCAAATACTCCCATCTTTATGGTACTTGGTGTACGTCTCTGGAGACGGCATTTTCTTTGACATAAACACATCCGATCAAGACGACTCATCTGGCACGAAGGACATGCTGCCTAGTGGCTTTGAACTACAAAGGCTCGTTTTTTTCAGCGCGATACATTGATGTTCAAGAAGCGCCTCCCCGGAAAGAAGCACTTTCCGGGGAGGTGAAAGGGTTAACGAGGAGGATCAGCACGCACCCAATCCCTTCCGTCGTGGCGAAACCAAGAACCGCTTTCATAACCAACCATCCACCAATTTCCATGCGTGTCCTGGACCATCAGGTCCCGCATGCGTTCCCGACAAAGCGGTTCGCTGATCCTGCCTTGGGCGACCTGCTGGCGTAGTGCCGCCGCCTGGAATTCGACTTCCTGAAATGCATCCCTCGCCGGAGGCGTTGAGTGTGCAATTTTTGAGACAACTCGACGGATGGCCGACACGACCCAAAGGAGTATAAAGGCCATGGCAACGATGATCAAAAATTCAGTCCAACCCAGATGCATAAGGCACTCCCATCAGAATTGTATTCGCGGATCAATGATGCAGGTTAGGACTGCATTTCCAGGTAATTACCCGCCCAGGAAGGTCGCCTCCTGGAGACATTGCGAACGTCACTTTAGATCCGGTCATTGGTACATCGTCTTCAAGCAAGGATACAGTCCAATCAAACGATGAGAGACGAATAGATTGATCTCCTATTTAGTTTTAATCGGTCGGCAACAATGATGCGTCCTGGCCATAGCGCTGCTGGTAGCGCTCGAGGTGGGCGCACCATTGTGCACGCGTAGTAACGTCGAACCAAGCCGGCAAAATAGAATCCAGGATATCGGGCTCGTTTATGAAGTCAGGTGCTGTGATGACATCAGCAAGCGCGGGATCCTGCAATATGCTATCTTTGGCGAACTGATCGATGCGACTCCCCCGAAACGCACGCTCCAGGTTCGGTGAGCGCACCAATGCGGCCTCCTGATTGGTGGTTAACCCCTGCTCGTTATACTGCTGGACAGCCTTATCTACATGCATTTGCAGACGCTCCCGCAGCCATTGGCGTCGCACATCCAGGGGAGCTGAATCTGGAGGGCGCCCAGGTGCACCTGGTGGAGGCTCCCACACCTCGCGTGGAGTCAATTGTTCCGGGGAGAGGCCGGCCAGGACTTCCTCAGCTTGTCCCCTGCTCGGTAAATTAAGCACGTCCGGGTCACTCGGCGAAGTGCTCGTATGTTCAGGTGCAGGAACGTCTGCACCCGATGGACGCGCGCTGCTCATCTGCGATGTGCCGGATGTATTCTCGAGAACAGGAGATGACGTGCTTCTCGTTCCATGCACGACTTCCGGAGCGGTGGGATCTGGGTGGTACCGGTAAGTGAACTCATCCCCCATGCCCTCAGCCGTGGCGCCGCGCACAGTCGGGCGACTTTGCCCCGGCGGGCCAGATGTACCTCGGCCAGTGAAATGCTGGTCGTACCACTTGTCAACGTTGCGGATCAGCTCACGGAGCGTGGGGGCATCCATCGATCCGCCGTGACCTTCTAAGTACGGATCGAGGCGACGTCGGAACTCCATACCTTTGATGCCCACTTCAAGATCCCCTTCATATACGTTTCGCAAGAACTTGCGTGCTTTGGCGCTGTCGCCGCTAAAGTAGTTGTCGCGGAAGTAGTTGAAATCCCGCTCGCTGGGCACCTGGGAGACCCCACCGGCCTCAGCACGCACGGTGTCGGCGCGACCCAGGTCCTGCTGCACGGTGTCGGCGTGGCCCACGTCCTGCCGCACGGTGTCGGCGTGACCGATATCCTGCCGCACGGTGTCGGCGGTGGCCGGGTCCTCCGTGGGACGAACCCGCCGTGCGGACGGCGTTTCTTCCGCCGCGGCCCTACGAATAGATTCGGATGCCACCTCCGGAGTCGGCGTTTCGGGCAGACCACCGCGCGGCCGACCGGCTCTGACACCCGCCTTCAACCCGGCAGCAGCGCCCTTTGTGAGCGCCCAAAGAGCTGCCATGATGCCTGTTTCGCCGATTACACGCGCATAGATGCGGGCGGCCACATCGAGCGCATCAGGGGTCTCAGCCGTAAGAGCGATTGCGTTTGCCGTCCCCAATCGCATGGCGGCTTGCGTGCCGAACAGGTAGGTACCCACCTTGCCGGTGCACGACATCAATATCGTTTCAAGCGGATGATCGGCCATCTGCCTGACGGTGTTGGCCGTCTCCGGGGCGAGGTACCGCGTCGAGCGCGCGAAGGCCTCGCTCAGTTTAAAGGAGTTGGCCTCCCGCGGCATCATGTCCTTCTCGTGCGGGACGCGGACCACGAGCAATTGCTGTCCTTCGATGGCATCCCGGAAGGCAATATGTCGATGGGGCGAGCGACCGACTGGGGTTAGGAAAATGCCCACGTCGCCGCTGATGAGCATATCGTTCATATTTCTCCCAGCCTGGGCGGAAATCTTGCCAACCACTTTGCCGCTCGGTGCATCGTACACATCGCGCGACTTGCGGTCTACGATGTAGGTACCCGGTTTGAGGTTCGTGGCAGGTCGGTTGGTGCCGCTCGATCCCAGCCAATAGCCGATCACGTCCCCAAGCAGCTCTCCGGGGTCCTTTGGATCCGTAAGCTTGAGGCCGTATACCTTTTGGCCCTCCACCAGCAAGACGGGGACATACCCGCCACGGTTGATCTTTTTGGCAGCTTGCATGAAGGATTGGCCCTTGATCTTGATGCCGGCCAGGTCACTCTTCGTACGGTCGAGCTCGGTGGTGTTGTAGGCGACGAACTCAGCGCGCTGGCGTTTGTAAGGTTCGCTCTGTTCACGGGCAGGTTCTGGAGCCTGGACTTCAGCGCGCTTGGTGGGAGGCGGTTCGGACGGCGTCTTTTCTCTGGCCTTTGACTGCGGGCGCGGCTCGGCCTTGTGCGGCGCCTCGGATTTGGACGGCTGACGGTTTTCCATGCGTTCGAGAGCGATATCGACCATCTTGTCAATGTCGGTCACATCGGCGATCAGGTCAGCCATAAACCGCTGCCAATCATCGGTGGGATCCTTGCCGGGTTCCTTTGGCTTCACACTTTCCGGAGTGGTTGCCTTCTCCTCCGCAGAGCGACGGGGGTCGGATTCACGCTTCGGACGAACGCGCTCGGTTGGAGAATTTCCTTTTTCGGCTACTCCACGAACCCGACTCTCCCCTGCTTTCTGCGACCGTACTTCGATGCGAGGCTCGCGCCTCCTCTGTGGCGTACGCCGCTCGGCGTCTTCCTTGCGCTCCTGGTCTCGTCGCTTGGTGGTCGAAGTGGGATTCTCCGCTGCTTCCCCTCTACGACGGGAGAGTTCATCCAACCGGCTACCCTTCTTCTTTTCCCCGCGTGACTCAGCACGCGGCTGAGATCTCCGCTTGCCTTTTTCTTCGCTTTGTGCACCCGCAGCTTTGGTCTCTTTCTTGCGCTTCTTGGATAATTCATCCAACCGGTTCTTCTTCGTATCGGTCCCGGATGCATGTTTTCGCTCGGCCTTCTTTCGATCTTCCTGGACTTTCTTGCGTTTCCTTTCCTTCTCTTTCTTCTGTTGTTCAAGCTGCTTCTTTCGCAGTTTCTTTTTCGCCTCATCCCCACTCATCGACTCCTCCAGTTTTCTTTCAGGCCTCCTCATCTCCCTCCAGCAGGCCTTTCTCGTAAGCCACCACAACGTCGTCGATCAGATTGCCCTGGCTGACCATATCCAATTGCTCGTCACGGTGGACACGTTGGATCAAGAAGCAGAGCGCAGCACTGCGGAAGGAGTCCGTTCCGTCATCCAACTGCAGTACGCGATTGGCGTAGCGTCGGGCCAGACGCACCAAGCCGTCGGGATCCCAATCTTGAGAGCGGTAGGCTTCGTCGAAGTGATTGCTCAGCGTTATCGGTTCTACGCTGTAGCGGTAAAGACACCGTCGAGACCCACTTTCCGAGCCGCCTGGACAAACCTGATCACAACCGTAGAATGGATCATAGTTCAACTCACAAAGATCGGTGTAAGCTTGGCAAAATGCATGTAGATCCCCATCTCCGGATGTAGGCTGATCGAGCGCGGCAGCAAGCAGATATGGCAAAACTAAGGCTTTCAAGCGCTCAGCAGAAGGGTAATCCCAGCTGTACCGAGCACCCACCTGGGTGATGTAATTGTGCAGGGCATGGGTAATGGCACAGCGGGTCTCAGTCGTATCCTTGGCGTGACCACCGGTGCGGGCGCGCAGGTTGCGCAACAGGGGGTGGATACGTTCACTGAGCAAAACGGATAGATCGACGCTTTCCTCCTGTTGGCCGGCCGCGACAAGGGTCAACAAGGTCGCCGCAAAAGCCGTCTCCACGTTGGGATCCTCGGCCAGCCGGCGAGCGTCGCTGCAGCGAGGGTTCACCGGCTGACAGTAGTCTTTGCAGGAAGGGTAAGTGTGGTACACACCCGTCAGGTCGTGACGGTCGCGAAACCCCTGCCAAGCCTGTCGTAATTGGCTTCCAGCGATCTGGGCCTCGGCACCGGATTTTGCCAGCGGGACCTGAACGAGCAGCGGCGCATCGTCACCCTCAGAGAACATCACCGCCCTGCCCAGAGGCAGGGTGGCGACAGCGCGCGCCTGACGTTCGTTCATCGCCATGGCTCCGGCCAGCGTCATGCGATCATCCTGGGCCACGACGCGGTGGCTGATTTTCAGGTTGGTATTTTTAATCACGTCCGGCGCCAGCTTGACCGGCACCTGATCGGCGACGATCACACCCTGGCCGTAAGCACGGACCTCGGAAAGTAAATTGGCGAAACTCTCCACTGCTTTGCCACGCGGATTGGCTTCCTCCTCGCGGCCAGAACCACCAACATTAGTCAGCAAGCGATGAGCTTCCTCGATGACCAGCAAGTGAGCCAGGCCATCGGACTGACCCTTGGAACGGCGATATTCGGCCAAGCGTATCAGAATCAAACCCATCAAGAATGCTTTGTCATCGTCATCGCCCATGCCTTCGAGTTCCAAGACCGTTGGCTGTTCGAGGATTACGTGCATGGGGAGGGAATGTTGCACATCGAGCATGCGCCCTTTTCCACCGGTCCGCAGGCTGTTGATGCGCGTGTTGAGTGCTGCGCGTGCGTTGGCGGTGAACTCGTTCTCGTAGCCCAAGGCGCGCGTAACGTCGTCCACGGCCGCAACCAACTCGGTCAGTGTGGGGAAAGCTTCGACGGGTCGCGTCTCCCCTTCCAAACGGTTATTGGTGCTGCTGGTGATGTCCCAACCACGATCGGTGTAGATGCGGTGCAGGCATTGTTCCATGATCTGCGGGAGCGGCGTCCACATGCCGAAACTGGCTGCAAAAACTGAGCGCAGCAAGTCGATGTGCACGCTGACTGGCGTGCCGGCCAGCACCTCAAAGGGATTGAGGCGGAAGGGGGCAATCGTCTCGTCACCCAAGGTAAACACTTGCAAGGAATCGCTGAACTCGTCTTCGTTGAGCAGGCTGCGGTACTCCGTTTTGGCTGGTTCAATGACCAGGAAAGGTACGCCTTCGCGGTGAGCTTCCTTGAGTAGGTGAAAGATCGTATTGGTCTTGCCGGCGCCCGTTACGCCTGCGACGAACGTATGCCGGGTGAGTGTTTTCGAGCTGACGGAGTACTCGGCCTGCGTGGATTGTGTGCGGTGGATGACATTACCGAGAGAGATCGGGCGCTCAACATTGGTTTTATGGGGCACGGCGTCGAAGTCGGGGATTATGTCAACGGCGAAACCGTTGGTCTCCAACTGCGGTAAATGGATATAGGCGGCGAGCTGCGAGGAGGTCAGCAGGCTCTGGTACGCGAAGGGATGTCGGTAGTAGCTCGGACCTTCATGGCCGGGTGCATCGGGCATAGACCAGGCAGAAGCCCACGCACTGGCGCGTGGGCTGTCCCAAATGCGGATCGGCTCAGGCAAAGATTGATCGCCGGAGAATATGGCCCTCCAGGTACTTGCCAGGCGATAATAGCTGCTTTTGTCGCCCAGTAAATACACGGCTGTTCGCCATACACCGATGGCCTGGCCCTTTGTGAGTGCTTTGAGCTGGGTTTCGAGTAGTTCCGTATAGTGTTTGGCGAGTGGACTGGGGGCTTTTGTGGCTTCGGCGGCGGCACCGATGGATCGCATCTCGTTGATCGTGCTGTGACGCAGGTCGCTGGTGACGCTCTCATCCACCGCCTCCGCCAAAATTAAAAATGCCCAGTTGGCGCCGGAGAGGGCGCGGATCAGCCGATCGAGCGCCAGCGCTCCATCCAGCGGGTCTGGTGGTTTAACGGTGGGAATGCCCAAGGCTAAACCGGAGATCGGGGATTTACGGAGATCGGCTGGCACCGGCTCCAGGTCGATGGCCGGGTATAGCCCACTGAGCACCGTACCCAGAATCTGCTGCCGGGAATCCAGGATGTCGGCGGAGGCACATTCACGCTCGCTTGGCGACCAGGTACCTACGTGGACGGCAACTCCTTGTGGCTCGCCCCAGACTAAAAAAGCCAGCGGGATTTTATAGCCGTACAAACCGACGAGTACATCTTCGCTAAGCATGCGTTCGTCAAGCCCGGGTTTGGGCTGGAAGGTCTTCTCGACCCGTCCAATGCCGTGTACCCGTAATAGGCGGCGTAGTTCAGGCGTTGCGCTTGTCCAAGAGTTCCCCCGAGGCGAGGAATCAGGTGTGTATTGATTACGCTGCAGGTAGTCCAGATGATCCGTGGAAAGAGAGTTGCTGGCCATGTGAGTTACCCCCGTTTAGAAGCCGATAGTCGGGTTGCAGTTGGCCGCCAACCAGATCAAGCCCGCAAAGATCAAGAACGTAAATATCCAGCCCATCACGGTCGAAAACGAAATCTTGCCAGCCTTCCGGGCTTTGACGATGGTGTTGGTGGTTAAATTGCGCACTTCCTGGACGTGCATCACACGTCCTTCTCGGAATTTCCCGGGAATCTCTACCCATTCGCCCTCATTGATCGAGCCACTGAATCTCATGCCAGACATCTGGACAGCCACGGGTGGCAAGCGGTTACCGGCTTTGTCATATCGCTCAAGACGGAAGGTCCACACGGTGAGCAGTTTGTCGCCGGCAGCTTCGGCGCGTTCGTTGAAGCCGCGCACTTCCCCGGCGATGGCGCCGCGCGATACTCTACGAGGCGGCTTCGTACGAGGGGGTGCGAAGTCGGGTGGATGCTGTGACTGCGCGGGCGGGGGTGTAATGGGCGATACGTAGGGAGGCGTGGACGGGGCGCCAGAAGGACGCCAACCTGCGCCAGCCGGACCGGCAGCACCGACCGGAGGTTCTTCGGGGAGTGAGGTTGGGGGTGAGGATGGCGCAGTCACAGCACTCGGAATGGCTGTTCCGCAGCTAAAGCAGAAACGCGCCTCATCCTGGTTTTCAGTTCCACATTGAGGGCAGTATTTGCTCATGATGGTATCTCCAGGTTGATTGATAGATTTTGATCATTAAAGGGCGTAACTAACCTAGGCCACTTACCGGGGTCTATATACACGCTTGTGAATCGAAAGACGCTCAGGTAAAGTCTAGAACGACGGAGAAGGTGGGAAGGCTCCCACTGGCTAATTGCACAGACACCCCTGTACGATCATTGGATGGAGAGCGAATGAACCCAGTGTAGCACAGGGACACTTTGAATTCAACAGAGGAGTGATGAAAAGCGGCTTGAAGCTGACTGTACGGGGTTTCGGGCAGCGTAGAGATCCTGGTCTTCTCTCAGGGCTCTAGCGATAGGTCAAAACGATGTAAATCGACCACGTTCACAAAGATAGTGATGCCAAAGGATCCTTGCGGCCACTGCTCTCCATGGCTTCCAACCCGCTGCGATTCTGTCTACATCTTCCGAGCTGGGTGTCGTCATCAACCCCCTCAACTCCTGGATGGCCCTGGCTAATGCAAGATCCCCCGAAGGCCAAACGTCAGGCCTTCGTAATGAAAACAGCAAATACGTATCTGCGGTCCACTCACCAATTCCTCTTACTTCCACCAAGCTATTCCGAGCAGCGTCATCTTCAATAGACGCGAGCGCTTCCAAATCGATGACGCCGGTCAGAATACCATGAGCCACCCCTCGGACGTACGAGGCTTTTTGGCGGCTAAAACCTATGGCTTTCAAAGTTTCATCATTCAAAGCCAGGAACGCTTCAGGATTGATTGAAACAATTGCATTCTCCAATTTATTAAACGCTGCCTGTGCCGACTCCAAAGAAACCTGCTGAGCGAGGATCGCGATTACGATGCCGGGAAAGCCTTGCACGTGGGTCCAAAAAGGTGGGCTTCCCCACCTTGACACTACGCTCGCAAGCGCCGAGTCTCGTACACACAATTCGGATATACCGCGGTGGAATGATTCCTCAGTAAGTTTCGGAAGTGTGGTCGAGCTACTCATTTTTACCTACGTAGGATACGGATTCATCTACACTATAACGTCGATATCAACCCAACGATTTTAAACTGCTTGTGCTGCGTCTGCAGCAGGACACTGTCCGTTCGTCCAGCTCGCCTGGATTCTGGTGTTGTTCCAGGGCTCCAGCGAACCGTTCACCCCGCGATTACCGAATTCCTGTGTCGATATCAATGTCAACAATCTTTGTGTCACCTGCTGTAATACGTATTTCCATTGGCAAATTTGCAGCCGAATCAATACCGATCCGATTAATATCGATTACATAAACCCCAATTGGCAGTTCTCCGTGATAGTTTCCCATGGAGTCAATCGCCAGACGGCAGAACTCGGATTTCCCATCCTGCTTGTAAATAACAATTTCACGCGAAGCGTATACTTCGGGCGCAGGAGTCGGTTCAATTTCATCTTCGCGGAAAACGGGCAGCAATGGACCGATCGATACATGCCCTTCGATATACCCAAATTCCTGAGGCTCCTGAATACAGGAAGAAAGCGACATCAATAAAATAAATATGAAGAAAAGAATTGGACGTATGTACGTTCGTTTATCAGCAGTACAGTTACGGACGGATTTACGCATTTGCTTCCTTCCTGGAGTATGCCTAATATCGTCGCTGCGCTGCCTGCCGACTCGAGCGTTGCCGGCCCATCAGCGCCTCTTCCGGCGAACCAGGCACACTCCACAATACCGGGCGTCTGCCGCAGCTGCTGCAGCGGGCTGCCGGGCAGCACATGGCGAGTGCCGATCAAATCAAGCCCACATCCGTGAATTGGGGAAACCCATCCCAATACAATCCCCAGCCAACGAATAACAGAGTGGCTACCAAGCATGCAACAAAGAAAAAAGCCAATAGAGGTTGCTGCTTCAGATTCTGGCGGCCCCACAACAATGTCAGCAGGGTGACGATCACGGCGAAGGGAAGACCTAGTGGAACTGTCTGCCCTTCGAGGAAGATGCAAAAATAGGTAAAGCCATAGATGAAACCTCCGAGACCTGTAGCCCACCAGAGGGTGGTGTTTCCGGCCGGTCGTTTCCATTCGCCATAGATCAACAACGCCGCCAACCCCAAGATTCCGGCGTGCCACGCGTAGTGACTGAGATGTTCATCGTAGAAGTAGGTAAGCCGATAAATGTCAGTGGTGGTTATATCGATCGACTGTTTCTCGGCGAGAGCTTCGATCAGGTTGTTGACCGAGTTAGCCGAGAGATGCATACCCTGGCCCAAGACCCACAGGGCGGCGAACACCATGAATATCACTTCTTCAGTTGTGGGTGATTCGCCTTTGGCGGCGGACTTGAACAGCAGCCAGTAGAGCGGGATGAGCACCAAAGGGGTCAAGAGGTCAAGGGCATCCTGGTAGCTCATCAGAGGGTAGATCGAGAACGGGGTTCGGAAGAAGATCAATAGAAGAAAGAAAATAACAGACAAGACAGCAAAGACGAGTGTAGTGTAAGACAGCCTTTTCATCACCAATCCTCCATCGTGCGGCACGATTTTACCGATTGATCTCGCAGTAATTACTCAGCAGCGCATGGCTTACATCACGCTGCATGACGGTCCTAACCCAGCATAAGCCCAAAGTCATTAACCGGAGATTTACCTTTTCAGCGCCTTGATTCCGCGTGCTTTACGGGAAGCAGCCCGCTCTCAACTCCGATCTTGCGCCCACTCTCCTTAAATCCTCTTGAATCTCGGGCGTTTCCTGAGCCTTTCGACTATGCTCAGGATAAACTCTGTCGAAGGGTTCCAGCGAAAGGAGTGCCGTTGTTCAGTTTTATCGCTTTCCTTCAACGTATCAAGCAAAATTGTCCAATATCGCTTGCCAACCTTCTCGCTGCATCTCTGGTGGATTCATCGTCTCTGCTTCAAACGTCTCAACGATCTTCACAACATTTCCTTCTTCACGAAATTCTACTCTAACCGACCGTCCATCATCCAGGGTATATTCAATGATCTGGTGCTCAACTACTTTCGTATACTTCCCTGAAAAATCAATGCCCGTACTGCCATCTTTTGCTTCCATTCTGGATAGAAATTTGCCGCCTTCGCGTAGATCTACCTGGCTGGAAGTCGTATGCCAATCATTCGAAGCCGAGTTCCACTTTTTTATATCCTCAGGAGAATTCCAGGCCTCCCAAACAGATTCAATATTTGACTTTACAGATCGCTCCACTGTGATCTTCATTACCTAGCTCCTGGATTCATTTTGGAGGCTATCGATGACATCAGGCGCCTGGTGATTTGACTTGCCGAGTAGATTCTATCAAAGCCAAACATGCAAACACGGCATATTCGGCCCGTCTGGATGTAGGATCAACCTGATTTGTTATTCAGCATACGGCTTTGAGAAAAACATTTCCTCAACATAGGCAAGAATGATTTCATTGGCGTTGTTCATTGCCAAACTGGAGCCGGGATAAACACCATCAGAATACGTATGAAAATGATAGTGTTCCAGCTCATCTTCAGAATAGATAATATTCGCCGGATTATCGTTACTTCGCGTCCACCTCCCACTTTTTTCGGTAGCAGTATTGATAATCGCCATCATGTGCTTCTTACTCGTTCCCTGGACATGATCAACATCAAACTGGATGCGTAGATACGGGCAAGGAAGTCTCTCCGCAAATCGAGATGCATCTCGTTCAGACCAATAAGCTTCATCCGAGATCAAGCCTCCGTGAATGGTCAATTCTGATACTTCTTCTGCGCTTACGTCGGCATTACCGCTCAAAAGAGCAACAGTATGAATAACCCACATTTCATTGTCTTCTATGCCACGCAGAATATCCTTCGCTGGACAAGATGGTCCTTCCCAGTCGATCAAAAAAGCGATCGGCATTTCAGGATATCTGTACAGTGCGCCTGTGGCCAAAACAATACCATATGAATAGGAGAGTAGCCCGATGTTCTTTTGTTGAACAAAGGAAAGCTGGCTGATGAAATCCACTACCGCTTTCAAGTCGTCTTGATGCACTTTCCCGTAATAATCATCTTCTCCTTCACTAGCGCCTCTGCCTTGTACGGCGAAGTCGACAGCTACAATCCCGAGTGCATTGAGATCATCTGCAAACTCATCATCGAATGCATATATTCCACCCGTACCAGCGATTCCAATCAAAACCGGAAAGGGTCCGTCTCCCGTGGGCTTCATAATCCTTACAGATATGAGATTGCCGTTCAGACAGAGAATGATTTTCCTCTTACGACCAATCCGCCGCTGCAAAGCAGGTCACGCGCTGCACGAAGTCGGTCTGCTGTATTTTCTTCTAAGCTTCGTATCAACATGCGGCCCACTTGCCGTTTGCCTGGCTGGATTGGATGACGCTGTGTACAAAACGCACACCCAGCAAGCCATCCAGGGAATTTGGGAAATATAAAGCCAGCGGATCTGCGCTTGTGCCTGACCTGCGGGCAGCGATGGCTTCTGCCGCATCGGAGTAGATATTTGCAAAAGCTTCGTGGAAGCCCTCCGGATGACCGGCAACGATGCGGCAGGCGCGAGCAGCCAGGGGCAAGGTGCCTGGCCCATTGGGCGTCCTGTTTTGGGATGGACCGTGGAGCGGTTTGAATGTCAGCGTCTGCGGGAATTCCTGCATCCATTCCAGGCTGCCTTTGGTGCCGGAGATGCGGAGGCGAAGACAGTTCTCCACTCCCGCAGCAGCTTGGGTGACCCAGAAACTACCCCGAGCACCATTATCGAAGCGCAGTAATGCGCCGGCGTAGTCATGCACAAACCGGCCGGGTACGATGCTGCCTACCTCTGCAGCCACCTCGGCAACTTCGAGACCGGTAATAAAGCGCACCAGGTTGTGTGCATGCGTTCCAATGTCCCCCATCACCAGCGAAGGTCCACCCTTGACGGGATCGTATCGCCAGGGAAGTCCGCCTTCCGATGGATCGGGATCGTTTTCATCGGCCTTGCCGCCCTGAACGTACTCCACCTGCGCCAACCGGATTGTGCCAACCTGGCCATCCATGACCATGGCTTTGGCCTGGCGCACCATGGGGTAGCCAGTGTAATTGTGTGTCAGACAGAATATCAAACCGGTGTCTTCCACTTTTTGGTGTAGTTTCTCTGCGTTTTCCAGGGTGTTGGTCATCGGCTTGTCGCAAATGACGTCAAATCCGCGCTCCAACGCAGCGATAGTATATTCGTAATGACTGTCGTTGGGCGTCATTATGGCAACTACCTCTGCGCCATCCTCCCGAGCAGCTTCGCTGTCCAACATCTCCGGCACATTCGTGTACGCGCGCTCAGGCATCAATCCAATTTCCAAACCCGCCTTTTTGGCCCGTTCGGGATTGGAGGACAATACACCGGCGACAAGTTCGTAACGGCCGTCGAGCCGGGCAGCTTGCCGGTGTGTCGCACCAATAAAGGAGCCGGGACCTCCGCCAATCACAGCCAGACGTAATCGGCGACCGAGGGCCGAAATTACAGGATTGAGGTCCATCTACTTTGCCTCCAAATAGTGTTTGATTGCCCGGACAACAACGCTGTGGTCGTCTTCCTGAGGCAGCCCGGAAACGGTGATGGTACCTACAACGCCAGTCCCTTTGATAATTATGGGGAAACAACCCCCATGGGGAGCATATTCACTTTCGGGCAACAGAAACATTTCCTCAATGCTTTTACCCTCGCTCTTTAATAATTGGCCGAGGTAAAAAGAACTGTGCTCAAAGCGATTCACCAGCCGGACTTTGCGCTTGACCCATTCGTCGTTATCGGCACTCGTCCCTGGGCGGCTGGCATGGAAGAGTTGGCGTTCGCCGCGGCGGATGTCGATCGTCATGGGGAGTTCATTTTGGATCGCATGTTCAACCAGCCAGCAGCCAATTTCCCAGGCGGTATCTTCGTCGAAGTTGGTGAATTGCAGCTGCCGCTCTTCTTTGCGCAATCTTTCGAGTATTTCATCCATGGGTTTTCCTGTCTTTTACGTGTGATGCAATCCATCCATTCGCTTCATTCTTCGTACTGGCCGTATTGCCTCTTCAGTAGGTGTGGATACCTGCGTTTATTGCAGGGCTCAGACCGGCTTCATCCACGATCATACACCATCTCGAGGCAAATCCGGCCGAATGTCGAGGCTACTTATCCTGATCTCTGGCGGAGAGCTCCTGCGAACGCTGAAGTGTGGCGGCATCTCCGAATCTTCTGGAGACTTTCTCAATCATTCTTTAATACAACCACTGCAAGCAGGATCGTCCATTGAAAACCGACGAGTATCGTCACCCTTTCAGAAAGACCCATGATCGGGCTGCCATAACTTGCCATGAACCATCCAGCGGCCAGGACGACCCCAATTACGGTCGCTATTGAATACATCAAGAAGAATTTTGCGATCCCGATACGCTGAAACCAAATGCCGAAGAGAATCATGTAGAGGATTGAAAGCGCGGACAATACGCCGCTCAGGATGATGTGCATCTCACCCGGGAACGTTGGCGTTGATCCCCAAGCGTCTTGTGGGAAAACCGTAGCTGTCAAGATGTTCAGTATGCCTGCAAGGATAAAATCCAGGGACGCTGCAATTCCGATTGATTTATGTCTTCCAATGTTTTGGACGAATCGAAGCAAACCAAACCCGAATGAAGTCAGAAGCAGTGCAAATGCAGTGTGAAGGACGGTCAATAAAATCTTGTTCGGAGATCCGGGTGAAAATAGTTCGCTAACTGTGTCTGATAGATGGTGATAACCAGGCCTCAAAGCGCCGCCGAGAATCGCTGTAAAAACAAACAGGATCGGTGCAATAATGCCAAATAGATACTATATTCTGCGGTTCATTTTTCACCAAATTTCACAAGACTTCGATGCCTCGCCTTGGCAGCAGCGTGGATAAATGTTGATAGAACGAAAACTGGCGTGTTCCACCGTTAGCAGCGTGCAGAACCACCATGGCGGGAAAAAATGTCGCTGCGTCGGGTTTGTATAGTGTTCCCGTCAACCGGACGTTTTGATTATGAAATGTGACGTCTTCAACGATCACGTTCTTCTCTTCCTATGCTACCTGGACAGATAAGCGGTGTTCTTTCAGGGACTAATCCACCCTCAGTTCCGATATACACCAGCCCTAGGCTGATCCGGTTGAGTCTCGATGGTGTTTATCCTGAGCGCTGTCGAAGGGCTACAACGAGTAGATGGCTGACCCAAACGAGTAAGAATGGTTATTCTTACTCTCCTTTATAGAACCATTCGTTCTCTGAAATTTCCAGAATTGTAAACCTACACCAGAAATCTTTGCCTATCGGGCTGCATGCATACACACCTGCTTCGAGCTGCTCAGCCACATGATGTAAATGGGTGATGCGTAGTTGCAGCCAGTCCTCCCCATCATAAGAATTTTCAAGCAAGAAATCGCTTCCGTTTTTACTTATCCGATACCACATTTCTGTGTAGCTCGAGGGGATATCCTGCGTTGCCCAATCAGAATATCCAAGGTTTGTGACCACAGAACCGAGCCGGCTACAATTCTCATTCTCGTACTCTGTTGATACTTTTATCCAATTCGCGCTATCAACCCGCACCATCAGTCCACATTGATCATACATACCTTGGGGCCGGTATTCCACGTGAGTCGTCAACGAAAAATCGCCCGTGAGTGGCGTCAAGAGGCAATGCCCATCATCTCTCTGAAAGCCGTAGTGCGTCTTTTGCCAAAAATCAGTCTTCTCATCCGGAAATATCTCCAGTCCCGACCCAAGCCGATACTTTAGTGGCTCATTAAACCAGTGGAAGGGTTTGGGGATGGATGATTGCAGGAATTGTTCTGCTACTTGCAAAAGATCACTCCTAATCCATTTCAGTCAGCAGAGTGGGTGCCACTCTCCTGGCGACGTCGCGCGTAAATCCTGAGTAGGGAAAGCTGTGTTTGGCGGAGTCCTCTATGTGGTTCACCCTGTCAACCACTGAATTGCTGCCTCTCGATCATCGAATACGCGGAAAGAGAAACCGAAGTATAGACAGACGGAATTAAGAAAACCAAAGTGCTCTCTATGAGCCGGAAGAACTACCTCGGCTATCTTGATCTTTGAAGGAATGCCGATTTTGCTTAATTTCTGCGGGCGGTAATATATTTCGGCTGAACTACCTGAAACCGAGGTAATTGCACTGTGATCTACTAAACATCGCTTTGTTTCGTATTGCGCCATCGTCTTCGAGATGCTTTTGGCCATTTCAAGGGAACTCTTTTCATCCGCAACACCACTCGTTCGGATAACGACAATTTGCTGATCCGACAGAAAAGATACCTTCCATTCCATTTACCACTCCTTGTGTAAGCTGTTTTCTCGGTCGGAACCCATAAGACTATCACGTTGTTGGATAAGATTATAACCACACCGATCTGGACTTGCTGCCTGATGGACGTGTGTTCACCCGCGTCCTTTGCGGCCGAAGGTCCCGCGTTCTTTGCGCGAAGAAAGCAGGATGTTCTTCCAAGGAGAAACTCGTCCTCAACCCAGATACTTTACCCTACTTACGCAAATCTAGCAGGGTCTCGGGGGTGTTTATCCTGAGTCCTCATCGAAGGACTCCAGCGATTGGTTGGCCCTCTTCCTGCAGACTAATTGTCTAGGCAAGGTGGGCAAGAAACCTCTCTGTGATAAAAGTAGCTGCCTGCGCTGCGGGCGACCAGTTTGGCTTGTATAGATCGAACCCATGCTCTGTGTCTGGAAATTCCATAAGGAACGAGGAACATCCAACTTTCATAAGTGCCTCATGTAGGTGATGCACTTGAGGAGTCACACCGCTAAAGTCGTGTGTCCCTTGAAGAAGCAGTGTCGGTGGGCACTGTTCATTAACGTGCTCGCAAGGGGAGGCAAGATCATAAATATCCGGGGCATCCAACGGAGTCCCTCTTAAGAAGCTTGGCAGAAGGTCGTGGACGGGTAGAACTTCAAACTCGAAACGGTTCTCGAGAAACGTCATGAATTTTCGCTCAAAGCGGTGTTTTCCCGACAAGCCTGGCAGTTCCATGAAGCGATCATACTGTTGACGTAGGTCAGCTGGCCCGTAATATGAAATTACACCTCGAACAGACGTATCGCCCCGAATATCTGCCGGGTCGAGGCGCGAGTGGTTTGGCGTATAGGCTGCGAGAAGTGCGAGGTGGCCGCCGGCTGATCCTCCAGCGAGAACCACACGATCTGGGTGAACGCCAATATCTTGAGCCTGGCGTTTCATCCAATGAATGGCACGTTTGACATCACCTACCATTCCGAAGAGATCAGCCCTTGGAGCAAGCGTGTAGGCTACATCCAGTATTACATGTCCCTGACTAGCAAGATGCCTGAAGAAGTGACGGGTACCAAAATCCTTGTCTGCATAGTGCCATCCACTCCCGTGCAGGTAAATCAGACCGAGACCAGAAGCTTCGACTGTATCGGGCGGAGACCATAAATCTGCGAGGATCGATTCGCCCGTCTCCACATGCAAGCCAAGCGGAATATCCCGCTGGCATGGAGTAATCGGAGGATCCTTCCAGAAGACTATCCACGGAAACGGCAGCATTGAGTTGGACTTCCTTCTCGGCAGAGTCCCTGTGCTCTTAAATCTTCGTTCGAGTGCGAGTGCGCGCTTGACTATTCGAAACATGTGTCTCGCAGAAATCAGAAGGGCACAGAGTGCAACTACGAGTGTAAGAATGTCTCTAGATAATATCCAACCCGTAATTGCGGAAAGGATCCCAAGAATCGCAAAGCCCACGAGGTACGAACCCGCGAACAGCTTGGGAATGAACAGGACGAGACGGCCCCAGCCTGACCTTGGTCGAATAACCGTCAAGCTGGATACCAGCAGTGAAATGAGTGCAATCGTACGTGGAAGAAAGACCACTGTTAATCCCGATTTAAGCGGGCTAACGGCTTTGAGCTGTCAGAAGCCCGGCATTTTTGGCCGGAGAGGCTGCGTTTTATGCAGCGCGCAGCTCTCACGTTCTTTACGGCCGAAGGTCCCGTGTACTTCGCGGGAAAGAAGTCCTGGTGTTCTTCCAGGGAGCAGCCTGCGCTCAACTTCGAATTTCCACCAAGCCTGGACAAACCCTGCGGATTCTCGGGGAAGTGCATCCTGAGCGCTGTCAAAGGGCTCCAGCGAATGATTAGATGGCGCTAAGTTCCACTATTTTTGTTGGACCAGTATTCTTCTGCATCCTCTTCCAATTTCTCTAAACGTGTGTAGTAGTCTGGAAATTCTCTGAGATGCGCCAATGCAATCTTCCCTGTGAGGATTTCGTCATCATCTGTGACATTCGTTTCCGGATCATGTGATCCATGCTCAAGCTCAACACCCAAGCCCATCCGAAATTCTTCAAGCTCAACTACGTCCCAGTTTATACTAAGCTCATCACCAATTCGCTTCGCTTCCTCATTCGTGAATTTCTTCCCTGCACTCATTGATCACCTCTTGATAGGATTCAGCATCATTTGTTGATCTTCATTCCAGGCATTTACACAGCGCCATCTAACGGCTTTAAGCTGTCGCAGATCCTGGTGTTCTTCCAGGGAGCAGCCCGCTCTCAACTCCGATCATACACCAACCCTGGGCAAATCCGGCTGAATCTCGGGGGCGTTTATCCTGAGTCCTTCGACAAGGCTCAGGATAAACTCTGTTGAAGGGCTCCAGCGACTGGTTAGGCGCAAGAATGGTATGGTCTAAGAACATAGGTTACAGTTTATTCTAAGGACATAGGTTACACTCTGCTGGCCAAGTCCACCCTTTTCACGCTCAATCCCACCTTTGACACAATACCCCGGATCTTGTTCGTTTTCAACACGTAACGGTCGATCTGATAAAAGTAGAAGGATAAGTCATACACCCCGTCCGCCACTTCTTCTAGCCCGTCGTAATCCTCTTGCAGCGTGTTGCTCACAAAAACCTGGTTATGGATCACACGGATCGTCCCCCAAAAAGCTGACGCGCCGTACGAGAATGTGCGCAGGGTAGTCGTACGCATCGATCCGCTTCGACATTCGGACGGTAAGCCAGGCAAAGGTCGCACCTATAGCTACATCGTGTCAAGATCTCATTCATTTTCAAGCCTCTTCGATGAAAAGATCCGATACCATCTACCGATTCACTTCACCGGTAGTAATAAGCATTGCTCGTTAATCATTCTGCTTATTGATATCCAAGTGCACATTATTGCCAGGCAATCCATTCCGTTGATGGATTGTCATGTATAGCCAAATTCGGCAAGCATTTCTCCAGCAATATCATTAATCAGAGATAACTCCTCGGCTGACAACTTCTTCCACCGCCCTCTGCCATCAAAAATGGGTTGATTAATCTGCCAATTTCGATACTGCCCATGATCCTTTCCAAAAGCTGTTGACGGTTTCGTAATTTTACTTGAATACCATTTCCGAGGGATCTTGTGATAGTCTTTCATCCCACCTTCGTATGCTTCGTTCAAGGAACTTAATATTTCCCTGACAGCAACCTCGAAATTGCTAACCAACTTCTCATATTTAACAACGTATACATTCGGATGCTCAAAATACTCTTTACCTGCAAGAATGTCTTTGACCCATCGTCTAATTCCTTCCTCAAGACTACCGGTACGCGCCTGGATTGAACACGCAACATCTCTTCCATCCCTTATCATTAGAAGAATTCTTGCATCGGGACACCATTTTAAGATTCTCCCAATCCGATAGATATGTATCGGAGTCTTTTCGACCCACCTGTGCTTCCCGGCTGATACTGTAGACTTATCAAACTCTTTCATTGCCACATGAAACCGTTGCGGCTTATTCGCAATGTTACTCTCGAATGGGACTGCGTAGATCCTGGAATGCGATCCAAGGATTGCGAGCAGCAACGATGTTCCGCTATACCCACAGCCAACGATGAAAACAGGTGGGCTATCAATCCTGACACGTCGCCCCACCTTGTTCCAAAAATACCGACAGTAAAAACCTTCTTTCCCTCTTGTCCACAACGTGCGAAAGATTGTGGTCAGTTTCATTGCCTGGATCTCCTGGATTCTTCTATTGCAGCCTAATGGCTTTCGGAGTTCCTGCGATTTTTAACAGGACGTAGATACCGCGTTCTTTACGGCCGAAGGTGCCCACCCTCAACTCCGATATTACACCAACTCTAGGCAAATCCGGCTGAATCTCGGGTCTGCCCCAGCGAATGGTTGGGCGGCAATTAACTAGATCCGATAGACACGCGTAACCTGGGAAGTGTATAAGTCATGTGGTGTGATCCGCTGATCGCTTCAACAACACTGGGTGTTATAATTCCCGCACTCCGGGCGGCCGCGAAGCCTTAGAGTCGATAACCTAAAGATCGAGACGACGTTTTTCATCTCGTCATAACAAATTTGCGTGGATCACGCATGAATCGGGAGACTGGTATTGTGGCTACATCATCGAAGCAACAGTTCAAACAACGGATTTCAATCTACCTGCCTCTCATTGCACTCGCTTTATTGGGGATAGGTTTCGTCTCTTATTACAGCCGCTACGGTGCAGGTTTGGACGGCGATGCAACGAGGTATATCATCGGCGCGATGAATATACTCGCGGGAAATGGATATAGCTATATTTCCGGCGGTGGGGAGATCGTGCCGATCACTACTTTCCCGCCTTTTTTCCCTCTCGTGCTTGCAGGCTTGGGGGCAACCGGTATGGATCTGTTCGTTGTGGCTAGAATGCTGAACACCATACTGTTCGGTGTGGCAATATTCCTGAGCGGGTATCTGGTGTACCGTTATACTCAATCGCTATGGACAACAGTCATCGCCAGCACTCTGATTGCTGTCTCACCTACATTGGTCGAGTTGTTCGGATGGTCGATGTCGGAAGCTCTATTTACTGTGTTGATGCTTATTACCATCCTTGGCTTTCTCTTTTACCTCGAGCAGGAGAAGCCGTGGATGCTAATCATGACTGGTATTCTCACTGGTTTGGCCTGCGTCACTCGCTACGTTGGACTTGGGCTGGTAGCTGGAATTGCACTATCTGTGTTATTTCTGAGTAGGCTAGATTGGAAACAGCGTCTTCTGCGCATGTCGGCTTTATCGATTCTTGGTGTCGCGCCTCTCGCCGCTTGGATCTGGAGAAATTCACGGCAAGCCGGGACGTTGGTAAACCGGGCCGTTATCTTCCATCCGATGCGAGGTGAAGTTGCACGACAGTACTTAGAAGAAATGGCATCTTGGTTGATTCCGATGCAGCTGGATTTGCCACGTATACGTTACCGTATATTACTTGCGGGTGTCGTGTTGGTTATTGGAATAATTCTTTTCTATTATCCGAAGCTTAAGCAACAGTCATCGGGAAATGGTAATAATCCAAACGCGTACTCTAAAATACCGGTTGTCCTGTTTCTGATCATCATTAGCTACTTCGTGGTCCTGATATTGAACTCAACTTTCTTGGACGCTTGGTCGGGGCCAGGAAATCCCTCTCGTTACCTGGCTCCCGTGTTTATCCTTGTCGTGATTCTGGTTACTTCCCTCGTGAGTCTTCAGTTAAGCAATCGAGGCCGATTTTCGCGATCACGGATTGGAGCGATTGTCTTTTTGATGTTCCTTATCGCACTTACTGGAAGCCAAACCGTGGAAATAATCAGCGACCCGACCATGCACCTGGGATATGTCACTGCGAAGATGTACTGGACCGACGAAATCCAAGCCTTACAGCAAATCGATACATCCCAGACGATTGTCAGCAGTAATATCGAACTTACGTACATTCTCTCTGGTAGATCTTCCTACATGATGCCTGTCAGCTTCAATCCCAACAACCTGCAAGCCAACGAAATTTTTTCAGCGCAGATCGAACTGACTCGGGAGCGATTGGCCAATAATGGGGTCTTGGTAATTTACGGCTATGGAGAATTGAATCGCGAAGCGCAGATCGTTGTGGAGCAACTAGAAGCCGAGCCGCTGCAAATACTCAACATGGCTAAGTTTTACGTGCTTCCTTGATGAGCAGGGACTGTTGTCAAGCCCCAATTTCTAATTCGATAGTAAACCCTCTTGAGCTATACCTAGCAACTGACCTTGCTGGCGGCTTCCTCTGGCGTCGGGCACATCGTGCCTCGAACTACCTTCTATCCGTGCCGACCCTTTATTGGTCGGTCACTCAAGGCCTTTTTCGCTTCACGGCGATCCTGAAAGCTCTTTGTGAGTGCCCCATCTAACGGCTTTGAGCTGCCGCAGATCCCGCGTTCTTTGCGGCCGAAGGTCCCGCGTACTTCGCGGGAAAGAAGTCCTGGTGTTCTTCCAGGGAGCAGCCCGCTATCAACCCCGATCATACATCAACCCTAGGCAAACCCGGCTGAATCTCGGGGGCGTTTATCCTGAGCGAAGCCGAAGGGCTCCAGCGAATGGTTAGCCCGCCCTGGACCTTGTAGAGAGGTGACTCAATGCGCGGCGTAGCCATGAGCCGTCCAATATGAGCTTGTCGCCCTGAGCATCGGGGGACATGCAGGCAAGAACTAGAGCCAACCCAAACATGCTCAAGTGGAACACCGCCATGAACGGTTGAAGGTAGTCATAGAAATCAACACCTGCTGGCGGCGTCACCCAGGTGACGACGGACAACAATGCGGACCAAATCACAACGATCGGTATGGCTTTCAAGGATGAAACGGCGGTGAGCGTGAGCAAGCCGGGAAGGCCGGGCACGCCGTATGGCGTCAGAATCCCTGCGAGTGCGCCTCCAAGTTCCCAATACTTCCATTTCCTGGCGGCGATTGTTCCAAGGGCGACGAGCAGGGCGAGGGGAAGGCCGTACCTAGCCCAGAGGGTGTGCGTCGCCTCTGTCTGGGCGAGGGGGGGATCCGATATAATTACGTTCATCCAGCTGGGGTATAGCGGTATGAAGAGGAGCCCGTAGAGAGCCAACGAGAGAAGTGCGCCTTTCCAGTCAAGCCGCGTTAGTAGGAAGAGAAGGACAATGAACAAGCCCCCTTGCGGTTTCACCATCAGGAGGCCGTAGGCAATTACACGGAGCACAAGGCCGCGCTTGGTGTTGTACAACGAGTCGCCGGCGAGCAGGAAGAGGAGTCCGGCTCCGATGACGAACATGTCGATACCACCCGCGGCGATAAGCCAGAGAGATGTGTTCGTGGCGAACCAGGCTAAGGCGACCCACGCGCGGTGGTAGAAGACGAATGCGAACAAGCATGCTGATCCGAGTGATAGGAATGCCTGAGGGGATAGAAAGAGCATGGGCCAGAGAAACAATAGAGAGTGGGGAGGATTGTAGTAGTCGGGGATTCTAGTGGCAGGATTCCAGGGATCGACGCCGGACATGAGCAGCCGCACGCCCCGCTGCATGTTATCGAAATCATACGAGTTAACGAGGAACACGCGGGTGGCGGCGTACATCACAAGAAGGCCGAGGCCGAAGCCGAGGAGAGCTCTCTGAGTGTCTGTTACACCATGGCGGGATGAGAATTTCTCCGCTTGCATCCGCGTTCCTCCTCAGGGCGGGCTAACGGCTTTGAACTGTCGCAGATCCTGGTGCTCTTCCAGGGAGCAGCCCGCTTTCAACCCCGATAATATACCCTCTCTGGGCAAATCCGGCTGAATCCCGGGGGCGTTTATCCTGAACGAAGCCGAAGGGCACCAGCGAATGGTTAGCCATCGCCAAAATCTCTATCCGGGCTGAGACAACACCTTTACTTCTTGCTGCAATCGGTTGCCTAATTGATCCTTTTGAATTTCTAAGTCATAGCGTGTTTGTAGATTCAGCCAAAATCGTTCGGATGATCCAAAATATCGCGAGAGCCTGAGTGCGGTATCAGCCGTAATGCTGCGCTTTCCCAACACAATCTCGTTTATCCGTCGAGGATCAACATTAATATCCTTCGCCAAACGATACTGACTCAATCCCATTGGCTTTAGAAATTCTTCCAAAAGTATTTCTCCCGGATGTATTGGTCCAAGCTCTCTCTTGCTCACTAGTTCCTCCATAATCATGAGTGGTAACCCGTAATTTCAACCGCGTACGCGTCTCCGTCGTGCCATTGAAAACATATTCTCCATTGATCATTTATCCTGATACTGTTTTGACCGATGCGATCCCCTTTCAATTTCTCTAATCGATTTCCTGGAGGTAATCGAAGATCCTGTAAATTGTCTGCAGCATCCAATACCAATAACTTTCGTAGTGCAGGTCGATGAAACTGCGGTGGAAGGCGTCTTGGACGCTTACCCCGAAAAAGGTTTTCTGTCTCTATATCTGCATAATCTCTGATCATATAGAAAAATAATAGCGCATTGCACTAATGGTGTCAAGCGCCATTATTTCCCTTGGCGATGGTTAACGGCTTTGAGCTGCGAAGTGCCGCGTTCTTTGCGGCCGAAGGTCCCGCGTACTTCGCGGGAAAGAAGTCCTGGTGTTCTTCCAGGGAGCAGCCCGCTTTCAACCCCGATCATATACCAACTCTAGGCAAATCCGGCTGGATCTCGGGTCTGCTTCAGCGA
>CAYYVY010000012.1:0-58691 GCA_964475265.1 uncultured Anaerolineaceae bacterium
CAGCTTACCTCTTATTCCAACCTTCAAAGTTGCACTTCGGAGTTGAATCTACGTATCTTAATAATCGGAATTTATAAAATAATTGTCTTCGTAATTTAATTACTTATCGTTGATAAAGCACCATTAGCCCTAATTACTTTTATTACGTCATAATTTGAGATAAACAATACCTAACAATAAACTGCTATGAAGAAATCAATCTGGGAATTTACTTATCACTTAAAAAAAAGGAAAGTCTGAAGGACGTATGCGAGTCTGTTATTTTGGAACATACCGCATGGGTTACACCCGCAATAAAATATTAATCCAGGGCTTGCGTCGCGCCGGCGTAGAAGTGGTGGAATGCCACGTTAAATTATGGAGCGGGATACAAGATCGTGTAAATGCGGCAAGCGGTGGTTGGTTTCACACCAAATTCATCCTGCGCGTAATTTCAGTTTATTTTCAGCTTCTGCGTAAGTATCGCCATATCGGTGAATACGATGTCATGGTCGTTGGTTACCCTGGCCAATTGGATGTTTACTTAGCAAGATTATTGAGCTGGCTCCGACGGAAGCCGCTAGTCCTGGACATTCTCATGTCGATTTACCTCGTCTGCAAAGAACGAGGCTTGGATAAAATAAGTCCGTTGACCATTTGGGGTTTGAGGCAAGTTGAATGGCTTGCATGCAGACTGCCTGACTTATTAATTATCGAAGGCCCAGAGTATCGGGATTGGTTTATTAACGAGCACAAATTGGATGAGTCCCGTTTTGGATATGTACCGCTAGGGGCAGATGATGATGTTTTTTGTCCTGTAGAGATCACGCATTTGGATAATGAGTATTTTACAGTTCTTTACCATGGATCGTTCTTGCCCAGCCATGGTGTGAACACGATCATCGAAGCTGCAAAGTTATTACACGAGGAAAAAGATGTCGTCTTTCATTTATTAGGTAAAGGCCCTGAGAAAGATCTTGCATTGATACTCGTTGAGAAATATGGGCTGGAAAATGTGCAATTCCTGGGCTTTGTACCGGAAGGTGAGCTTCTACTTCGACTCTCACAAGCAGACATTTGTCTGGGAGTATTTGGCTCCACCCCGCAGGCGCAAATGACCATGCAAAATAAAATCTTTGAAACGCTGGCGATGGGAAAAGCGATTATTAGCAGCGATTCGTCTGCCATCCGATCGGCACTCATCCACGGAGAACATATTTACTTGATTCCTCGGGAAGACCCAAACGCGCTTGCGGATGCAATTCGAAAATTGAAGGGCGATAAAGCACTTCGTCGACGGTTAGCAAGTAATGCGTATCAAATTTATCATGAAAGATTCAGTATTGTGAACATTGGAAAAATCTTCGCGCATCATTTAACTGAACTGACTCATAAGGATTAAATTTGAAGACGTACATCGTATCTGCGTTCCAAGGATCTTCAATATCATTATTCGCGTTTCTTGGGCGACAGGAAAATGAATACCCAATTCAGATTTTGACAAATCGATATTGGAGGTATGCGTTCCAAGTGCGAAAATGATGGATGATATAATCTCGACGCAGACATCAACTATATTGAAAAAAATAGGTTTTCCAATCCTACAATTTTTCGATGTCGTCTATCCAAGGCTCATTCCCATTATGATGATAAGTGAGATTCGGAATTTATCGACGAGAAGTTGTCCATTCGAAAGGGCACTATTCTCTTCTATCGATATTGTATGCAACTTCATGATTATTTCTGTTACAAGTGACTACGAATGAGGCTTTCCCTGATCGGTCCCGTTTACCCGTACCGTGGGGGTATCGCCCATTTCACGACGATGCTTGTTAAGGAACTATCCGCAAAGTGTACGCTTCAGACGATTTCCTTCAAGCAGCTTTATCCATCCTGGCTTTATCCGGGTACATCCGATAAAGAACCCCGACAGGACGCGTCACTTCCGGACGCACAATATCTTCTGGATCCATTAAATCCCTTTTCTTGGTGGAAAACGACGCGTGCGATTCTCCAGTTTAGACCAGATGTGGTAGTCATCGAGTGGTGGACAACCTACCTTTCACCGGCGTACCTGTTCCTTATTTTCTGGTTGAAACGAGGAGGAATCCCAGTTTTGTTTCTCATTCATAACGTACTACCACATGAGCTGAAACATGTTGACCCCTTTCTTGCTTCTTTGGTATTGCGTCGTGGGCAAGGTTATATAGTCTTAACCAAGAATGAAAAAAAGCGACTTCTGGATCTCATACCTTCGATTGGTCCTATCGAGATTTGCACACATCCAACATTTGATATCTTCACGAAACAGCGTATTTCGAAACAAGAAGCCAGGAATAAACTTGACCTACCCAAAGATATGCCCATTCTCCTTTTCTTCGGCATCGTGCGGCCATATAAAGGAGTCGAGTACTTCGTGCAGAGTCTGGCTCATCTTGTCGCGAGGGATATTGATGTATTTACAATGATCGTCGGAGAGTGGTGGATGGATCAATCATACTGTCGAGAAATAATCCATTCCTCCGGTCTCGACGATCAGGTTCGTATTGTGGATCGTTATGTGCCCAATGAGGAAGTGGGTTACTATTTCTCGGCTGCGGATGTTTTCATCGCCCCGTATACCGGGGGCACGCAAAGTGGGTCAGTGAAGATCGCGCTGGCATTTGATTTACCACTGGTCGTAACGGAGCACATTGCAGAGGGAATCCAAGGTGCAAATCCCGATCTCTTGTATGTGGTTCCTTTGCAAGATTCAGTGGCTATTGCGGATGCGCTCGAGCGACATCTAGAAAAGAAGATGATTTCAGGTAGACATCAACAAGATCGAGGCGATTGGGAGAATCTATCCCAGGCGATTTATAAGTTCGCAAATCTCAATCATGAAGATCTCTCTTAGGAGAATGGCTTAGCTTTGCAAAGCAGAAATGAAAATATATTTATAAACAACAAATCAGCCGCGAAGAAACTCATTAATATCTTCGGGGTGATCTTTGCTGTACTGGCTAGTGTTTACTTTGTCACTTTTTTCCTTCGCCATGTCTCATCTTTACCTCGCCTTACTTGGGATTTTCCTGCAGTCCTCAATACGTTAACCGCATTATTCTTATATGGCATATCCTTTCTCACTATGGCTTACGTATGGTTTGTTCTCCTGTGTGGCACTGGGGAAGAAGCGCATTATCGTGAGGCTGTCACCATGCTCGCACTTGCCCAGTTTGGCAAGTACATCCCGGGGAAGGTCGCACCGCACATTGGGCGTCTGGCGCTGGCCAAGACGTATGGTTATGTGGGCTCGAGAGTGATTGTCAGCATGATCTTGGAAATCGGCTGGTCCATTCTCGCAGGTTCCTTCCTTACGTTGGCTCTATTAATGACGGATGACCTGCTCAACGTTGATTTTGGTTTGTCTATCATGTCGTTCGATAAAGTCCTGCCAATCGTTTTATTGGCGAGCGTGCTTATTCCATTGGGAATTGGTTGGATCATGATACGTTGGAGTCCAACGCTTTTAAATCGTCTTCTTGGCGGCGGAGAAGCGAAAATCCCCGGACTTCCTTTTTTGGTCTTTGCGTTTCTATTGTCGTTGGTCAATTTCCTGCTTTCCGGCGGGATTGCGGATTTCTTGCTGCGCGGGCTTTTTCATTCACAGCACAGCAACCTGTGGACGCTCTCGGGTTTGTATTCCATTGCATGGGTAGTTGGATTTATTACACCGGGAGCGCCGGCCGGATTGGGGGTACGCGAAACGATTTTTCTCACCGCGCTGCGGCCCATATACGGAGAAGGTGCCGCGCTCGGAATTACGGTAGCGATGCGTGTGTTAACGGCTTTAGGAGACGCATTGATTTTTGCCGTCGGAATTTTCCTGCGCAGTCGGGTGAAGCCGGCAGCAATTTCTTGAGGTCATATCTACCGGTATTTATTGCCAAAGACACAACAACGAGAAATGCGTTAAGGCTCCAAACTCGTTGCGCCGGTTCACGATCCCAATAGACTCAAATCGGATCATTGGGTAAACTCATATTTCACTGGTGAGTTAGAGAGGAGGCGGTTGAAGCGGTGTTGTTCGGATTGTTCTGCTGGTCGATCTCGGCCATTTTTCTTCTATTATTAACAACCTTGGGGTGTCGCCTTCTTCGAACGAACAGAACGGCGATGAACTTGGTTTGCTTCGTGTTTCTGGGGATCTTTTTCACGACAATTTTTCAATTGTCGATGGGATTGTTGGGCTGGTTGGCACCATTGCCGATCTTGATCGTCAGTGTGGCTGGAATTGCAGTCCTGGCCCTCGTGCCGGAAAGCCGAACTGCAATCCTCGAATCCAGGGATGAATGGAAGAATTTTCTGCGCCGATGCTCGACAGTTTGGAGCACCTTCCCTCGATGGCTGCGGCTGTTGACTATCGTATTTCTCCTCGCGAGCGGTGTGCGGTTTGCGTTTTTGATTTGGGCGTTGCCGTCTTTTGTCTGGGATTCGCTGACCTATCATTTGGTGAATGTGGCGGAATGGACTCAGCACGCTCGGGTTTTTATTGTCGATGCTGCCGTCCCGCGCGTGGCATTACCATCGAATTACGAAGTTTTCGCAACTTGGTTTACCGTTTTTTTGCATCACGACGTTGTTGTCGAGGCGGCTGGGCTTCCGGCCTACTTTCTCATCATCGTCGCTACGTTTGCAATCGCTCGTAGAATCGGGTTGAAGCCTCAAGCAGCTTGGATCGCCGCCTTGAGCTATAGTTCGACACCTGCTCTGGTCTTGGTCGTAACGGGAACGAAAAACGATCCGTTTATGACGGGGATATTTTTATCTGCGATCGCAATCATATTGGATATTACCCAACGTGATGATCAGAGCCAGGCCTGCAACTTGCCCGGCCAGGTCATGCTGCTCGCCATCGTTTTGTTGTATGCGGTTGGGACGAAGGCGTACATCCTCAACCTGCTTCCGGGATTAGCCGCAATTGCCATCCTCGGCATGATCCAGGGCGATCGGAAGCGCAAATGGTTTGCCTTCATCCGTGACGTGTGGAATCAATTTAAAGGCAAGCACACTTCACAACTGCGATGGTTGCTGTTGATTTTCATCGCCGGTTTATTCATCGGGGGATTTTGGAACGTTCGAAATTGGGTGCTGTTCGGAAATCCCTTCTATCCGTTTTCGCTGCGCTATCAAAATGAAAACGTCTTTCAAGGGGTTGAGGGCTTTCTTCCGGTCGGTTTGGAACGTTTGCCGCAGAATCTGGTCAATTTCGCGGGCAAATTCGGCGACAGGAATTTTAAGATCATCCCTGCGCTGGCAGAGACGACAGGATGGGGTTGGTTTGCTTATGTCCTGGGGATTCCCGGGTTAATTTGGGGTTTTATTAAATCGAGCAAGATTAGAATCCTCACCTTCACATTCGTCCTCACGTTTCTCGCCCTTTTCATGGCGATCAATCCGGGTCCGTATAACATGCGCTATCAAATCTATTTCCCGGCGCTGTTTGCGTTGGGTTTTGCCGTATTCTATGAGTGGATGCCGAAATCTTTTCGTCTGGAAAGATCCATTTTCATCACGCTTATTTATTTCACCTTGGGTATGAATCTGGTGTTGACGATCAATTACAATCGTGTCAGCGTGGAAGAATTCGGCCACATTTTATCGGTGCCTGTACTGGAAAGAGACGCAGCAAAGCTGCGGGTATACGTCCCTCAAGATTATGAAAAGGCACTGGAGATTGTTTCTCGGGATGAGATTTTGGGATACAACGTCGGCATCGATGCATTGATCTATCCCTTGTATCGAGCGGATTATTCCCAAGAACTGGCATATGTTCCCATTGATGTTGGAGAAAGTTGTGAAAGTATTGTCTTTAACTTGCGTACACGAAATACACACTGGCTTTTTACCGCTGAAGGAATGACGGATTGGCGGATCGTGAACACCATCCGAGATTGTGAGGAATTGGGCTATTTTACTTCCCCATCGAGAGGGCTCTATGTCCTGGTTGAGCAGTAATAAGAAGAGAATCGAAACGTGGATCGTTCTCTGCCTCAGTCTGGGGTTTCTGTATTGGTACTGGGGTGCACAGTTTGGGAAATCGATAAGTTTTTACATTCAATTCTTTCTGCAGCTATTTCCTTCGTTTCGACCTTAATCCATTCGGCTTCATCTTCATTGGTGCTCCCAATGAAAGTTCACAGGATTCGCAATACCACTCGGCGATATTCATTCCTCTTTTATGACGAAGTATTCATGTTCGAGTCAGAAGTTCATCCTGGTTTCCATCCTATTCTACGGCCGATCAATCTGAGGTATAATCATGCGTGAGAAAAATCAAGCCTTCGGGGCAGGGTGAGGGCAGCGATGTCCAATTCCCGATCGGCGGTAAAGCCCGCGAACGCAGCCGCGTAGAACCGTTGTAATTCCGGTGCCGACGGTATAGTCCGGATGGAAGAAGGCTCCAATTTTAACAGCGATTGATGCTGTTGAGATTATGGTATGCGCCCCGAAGAGAATCCTCTTCGGGGCTTGTGAGTCGCTGAGGTTCTCTCACGGATGTATACCTGCGCCCCGAAGGATGCCCTTCGGGGCGTTTGACGTTGCCGCATGACTGCGGCTCGTCGATCAGGATCATTGATGAGCACCAATCGGAAACTGCGAGTAAAGATTCCATCACTAGCGTGGACCATTCTCTTCGCTGCATTACTTGGTTTCTTCCTTTGGGAAGCGCTCAGTCATGTGAGCGGTCTGCCTGCCTTCATCCTTCCCCCACCCGGCGCCGTGTTCGATCGTTTCATCAAGGCTTTGGCGGACGGGAGTCTGCTCCACCACACAATCGCAACCTTGATCGAGGTTCTGGGTGGGCTTGTGTTAGGGTTGTCATCCGCAACATTGATCGGATATGCCGTCGCAAAATCGCGCACAGTCGAGCGCCTGCTGTCGCCGTACATTATCGCCTCGCAATCCGTGCCGGTCATCGCCATCGCACCTCTGCTCGTCATATGGTTCGGCCCGGGAAGGATTTCAAAAATTCTGATCAGCGCCTTGATCGTTTTCTTTCCGGTGCTGGTCAACACGGTCGTTGGCGTTCGCTCCGTCCCCGAAGACTTGCGTGATTTAATGCGCTCACTGCGGGCAACGCGTTGGCAAATTTTCCTCAAGCTCGAGGTGCCTGCGGCGCTGCCGGTTCTATTTGGCGGACTCAAAGTGGGCGCCACGCTGTCCGTCATCGGAGCAGTGGTCGGTGAATTTGTCGGATCCGATGAGGGATTGGGTTTCTTGATCAACGTGGGGCGCGGCGTGTTTGATACTTCGCTGGTGTTCGTGGCGGTAATCATGCTGATCACGCTGGCGCTCGTTCTTTACGGCCTGGTGACCGCCATCGAACGCCGGGTTTTAGCCTGGCATCTTACACCCTCGAAATAAAGGAGGAATTACATGGTGAAAGGGAAATTGATTATTTTTCTTGCTGCAGTATTGACGATTGGGGCTTGCCAGTCGACGAGCGATAATCAAGCAACAGCAGAAGCAGAATTCGACAGTTTACGCATCGTCATGAGCTATCGGCCGGACGTGCAATTTGCCCCTTTTTACCTCGCTGACTCACGCGGCTACTTTCAGGAGAATCAAATCGCAATTACGTTCCAACATCTCTCCGAATCTGAATCCGTGCAGCTCGTGGGGGCGGATGAAATCCAATTCGCCGTTGTTTCCGGCGAACAGGTGCTTTTGGCCAGAGCCCAGGGTCTGCCCGTGGTTTACGTTATGGCGTGGTGGCAGGATTATCCCATCGCCGTTGCCGCGGCCGCCGGGAGCGGCATCAACGTACCGGCCGATCTGGTTGGCAAACACGTCGGATTTCCCGGTGTCTATGGCGCCTCATACATCGGCTTGCGGGCGCTGCTGGGGGCCAACGGAATCGAGGAGGCGGAGATCACCCTAGATCCGATCGGATTCAACCAGGCCGAAGCTTTGTTTCAAGGGACGGTCGACGCGGCTGTTGTCTATGCCAACAACGAGCCCGTTAAGCTGGAAGCACAGGGCTTTCCGGTCGTGGTTATGCCGGTTGCCGATTACGTGAAATTGCCCTCGAACGGGCTCATCACCAACGAAAAAACTCTCAGCGAGAATCCGGATCTCGTGCGGCGTATGGTGCGAGCCATCTTGCAGGGAGTCGAGGAAACGATCAGTAATCCGGAGAATGCCTACGAGGTCGCCAAGGATTACGTGGAAGGTTTAGCGGAAGCCGATGAAACCATCCAGCGCGAAGTACTTGAAGCGAGTATCGAGTATTGGATCGCCGATCCATTGGGGTACTCGGACGCGGAAGCCTGGGAGAACATGCAATCTGTTCTGTTGGAGTTGGAATTCCTCCAGGAGCCGATTGACTTGAGCCAGGCGTACACCAACGACTATTTGCCCTAACCCATGCGTGATTCGATCCTGGCCGCCCGCGATTTATCGATGACGTTCCCCAACGGGAACGGTGGTTTGCGCACTTTGCAGCACGTAGAATTCGAGGTGCGCCGCCAGGAATTTGTCTGCGTGGTCGGTCCGTCAGGATGCGGGAAGACGACTCTGCTGCGTCTCCTCGCCGGACTGCTCCTGCCGACAGGCGGCGAGGTGATCTTCGAAGGGCAGCGGCTTTCACGCCCCAGACGCCGTATCGGTTTTGTGTTCCAGGATGCGAATTTGATGCCCTGGCGAAGCGTTCTCAGCAACATCTCCCTTCCCTTGGAATTACAGGGACTTTCACAGCAAGATTGCGGGCGCCGGGCGCAAGCCATGATCGACCTGGTCGGTCTGGACGGTTTTGAAGAATCTCTTCCACGCGATCTTTCCGGAGGAATGGCGCAGCGCGTCGCCATCGCACGGGCGATGATCCATGAGCCGGATATCCTGCTTCTCGACGAGCCTTTTGGCTCTTTGGATGCGCTCACGCGCGAACGCATGGAAACGGAGTTGATGCGGATCTGGTCGGCGCACACCGCGACCGTCGTGATGGTGACGCACTCGATCTCCGAAGCGGTGCTCATGGCCGATCGGGTTCTCGTGTTGAGCGCTCGACCGGCGACGCTGCGTATGGATTTGGTCGTCCCGTTAGCTCGTCCTCGGCGTCTAAAAATGGCGCATACCCCTGAGTTTGGTGAATTGGTGGGGCAAGTTCGCAGTGCGATTGAAGGGCAGATAGCGGATTAACGCTATTTCTAGAATTTTGAGGAATTGGAATGAAGAAAAAGAGCGATCTGCGGATCGCTCTTTGATCTTCTGCGTTTTGATTCCGGGATAAGGATCGGAATCCCGCCGGTGCGTCGAGGATTGGATTACTCTTCTTTCGCAGGCGCCTTTTCTTTCTTGGGCCGGAAATGGCGGTACAGCCTTCGAAGCGGCCAGAGGATGAGTGCAATCACGACGACGACGGGGAGGACGTACAGCACGAGGATGATTAATACGTCGCCGAGGAACTGCAGCGTGTTGAGCAGCGCCTCGATCGCCGACTTGGCGGTTCCCACCGGGCGCCAGTTGCCGATCTGAAGCGGCCGTTCGGCGACATCCGGCTGAAGATCGACGGATATCATCGAAAGTCTGGCCGAATCCGTTAGATATTGGATGCGTCCCTTGATGACCTCGATTTCGGATTGTTTTTGTTCCAGCTGCTCGAATACGCTCAAGGCATCTTCGGTGTCTCTGGCTTCTTCGAGGAAACCCAACAGTTGCTGTTCGACCGCATCCAAATGCCGCAGCCGTGATTGTAAATCGGTGTATTCTTCCGTCACGTCCTCGCCGGAAACCGTCTCGTTGCGAACTTCAATGGCGCCTTCTTCGATCGTTTCGATGGCTTCGTCCAGGCGCTCTACCGGCACGCGGATGGTGATCGATGCACGCTCGCCTTCAACGCCACTTTCGAACGTGGTTTGGTAAACATTCATGTTGACCACATATCCGCCCATTTCCTCGGCCATGGCGGCGATTTGATCGCTGGTCCCAGAGGGATCGCTGACGACGAGTGAGAGGTTGGCGTTGCGGATGACGATGCGTTCGGTGAGCGAGGTTTCTGTGGCGATGTTGGGGGAATATGCGGATTCATCTCTGCCGAATGCGCTGCCGGATTCGGCGATTTCATAAATATAACTTTCACCGGCGGCGTCGTATGATACTCCCTGTCCGCCTTCCAACATGGTAGGTGCAGAACGCATCGTCGCGCCGCACGCTGTGACCAGGAATCCAAGAACGATTATCAAACTAATCAGTGAGGCTTTTTTCATGGCGAATGTCTCCTTGTCGAGTGAAGGATCATGATTCGCTGACTTGACGTTTTTTCGGGGATGGAAGTTCCCCAATCACCAACCGGAATTCAGGCGCTGCGCTTGCCGTTCGGGTAAGCCGGCTTCGAGGATTCTGGCCTGCACCCGGGCGACGTCGTAGGCAATGCGGCGCATCTCCCAGGTGTTGGCTTCGGTATCGAGAATGGCGTAAGAGGCGCGTGGATCTCGATCGCGCGGCTGCCCGACGGAGCCGGGGTTGAGGATCATCTTCGGCGAAAGCGCCATCTCTCCTTCCCATTTTATGCGTCTCGTCTTGGAGAAGGTATCGCCCGGCGGACGATGGTAAATCGCCGGAAGGTGGGTGTGACCGATGAGCGAATAATCTGTTTTAAGCGCGTCGAAACTGCGATCTGCGGTATGTTGATCCAGCACGTATTCCCAGATGGGTTGATTGGGGCTGCCATGGGCCAGTGTGTAGTTCTGGGTGGTGATTTTACTGGGCAGAGAGCGTAAGTATTCAATGTTCTCGCCCGAGAGCTTTTGCCGCGTCCAGGCCGCAATGGCCCCTGCTTCGCGATTGAAGCGCGAAAGAGGAATCATCCCAATGGCGGCTTGGTCGTGATTGCCGATGAGACACAGCAAATTCGGAAGTGAGCGGACGAGTTCTACACAATCATTGGGATCGGGACCGTAGCCAACAAGATCACCAAGGCACCAGACAGCTTCGTACGCCTCCGCAACATCGAGAACCGCTTCGAGCGCGCTTAGATTTGCATGGATATCCGAGATGACGAGTACGCGCATGTTCAGATAGTAGCACGGAGATGCGGGTAAGGAAAGGGGTAAATGGTTGCGGGATGAGTGTCTGTCGCCGGTGAAGCGCATGCCAGCAGAGGGATTTGGATTACCTGCATCTCTAGGTCTGCTGCGACCGCGGGTAAGTAGAAGAATCACGCAGTCCGACGCATCACGCAGTGTGCTTGTTATGGCTTACTGGCTGACGTATAATGCCTCGCGGTCGATGCCTATTCTTGATGAACGAGCCCTCGAATTTCTCAGCCACAGTCCCGAACAGACTCGGCGATTGGGTGTGCGTCTGGGTGAACTGATCCAATGCGGGGATTTGCTTTGTTTATCGGGCGATCTCGGTTCTGGCAAGACGACTCTGGCGCAGGGAATCGCGCGTGGTTGGGGCTCGTTGGATCCGGTCACCAGCCCAACGTTTATCCTCATCAACGAATACCACCGTGCTGACTCGGCGACGCTGTACCACTTTGACGCATTTCGATTGAGCGGCGTTGCCGAAGCAGATGCGCTGGGGTGGTACGACTTGCTGGATGGTGCCGGGCCGGTGATCATCGAGTGGCCGGAAAGGATCGCAGACAGCTTGCCGGACGATCAGCTGTGGGTCAGCTTGCGCTGGGTAGATGAGATGCGGCGCGGTTTGCATTTTGAAGCCCATGGGGTGCACTACGAACGGATGCTGCAAGCATTCCGTCAGACGACTTTCGGGGGTTAATCGTGCTGCTTGCCTTGGATACAGCAACGCGGATGATCGGGATAGCCCTGCATGATGGCGAGAATCTGCTGGCCGAATCCCTCTGGCTGGGTGGAAGACGTCATACCGTGCTTCTGGCGCCCGAAGTGGCGCTGATGCTGCGCAAAATTAATGTTCAAGCGGAGGCGCTGACTGCCGTTGCGGTCACATCTGGGCCCGGATCGTATACCGGGCTTCGAATCGGAATGGCGTATGCAAAGGGGGTCGCTTTATCGCATCAGCTTCCGCTGGTCGGTGTGCCAACTTTGGATGTGCTTGCGCGCGGTCAACCGAAACGTTCGGAACCCATGCTGGCGGTGATCGAAGCTGGACGCAAACGAGTCGTTGGAATGTGGTACAAATGGGGGCGGAGTGGATGGAAGGCGAAAGGTGACGCCGGAAATTATTCCTGGGATGAGATCATCGCGCTGCTCGAGAAGAAGAGCTACGTATGCGGAGAGATCAGCACAGCTGCCCGCAAGAAATTAAGGGATGTATCAAATGTCCGTTTGGCCTCTCCTGCAGACTGCGTGCGACGTCCCGCAATTCTGGCAGAATTAGCCTGGGAGCGAATCCGCAAAGGCAAGCTGCCCAACACAGCAGAAATTCAACCTGAGTACCTCGACTCCGGAAATGGCAGTAAACGATGATCGTAGCAAAATCCGCAGCGAGCATACGCCCGATGACGATTGAGGACATACCGGAAGTCCTCAAGATCGATCGTTTATCGTTTCCCATCTCCTGGTCGGAACGTTCCTACCGTTACGAACTAGAAAGCAATTCGGCCACAAAATTACTGGTGGCCGAAACCATCCACCAGGACCGGGTCGAGCTCGTTGGGTATGTCGGGTTCTGGTTTGTCGTCGATGAAGTGCATATCAGCACCCTGGCGGTTCATCCGGATTATCGGCGCCGGGGCATCGGGACAGAATTGCTGTCCGCTGCGCTTGATCTGGCAGCGAACTTGGGAGGCGTCATCGCCACGTTGGAAGTGCGGACATCCAATCAGGTGGCCATGCATTTATATCAGCAGGTCGGTTTTGCAACCGTCGGGTGCAGAAGGAACTACTATCAAGACAACCGAGAAGATGCCTGGCTCATGAAGCTGGAGCATCTGGACTCGGTTCGAGCTGCGGCAGGAGGTTCTGGGACGTGAATCCGGAGGAGGAGATAAAACAGGTTGCCGCCGAGGTGACGCTTTGTGTCGATTGTCGGTTGCATCATTCACGTAAGAACGCCGTTCCCGGAGAAGGCCCGGCAGATGCTGATTTGATGTTCATCGGTGAAGGACCGGGTTTTCATGAAAACGAACAAGGCCGCCCTTTCGTAGGCGCAGCCGGACGATTTCTCGAAGAACTACTGGAGAACATCGGTTTGAAGCGCGAGGACGTCTTCATCGGAAATGTGGTTAAATGTAGACCGCCCGGTAATCGAGATCCACAGAACGACGAGATTGAAGCCTGCTCGAAATACCTCGAGCGACAGATCCGGGCTATAAATCCCAAGGTGATCGTTACTTTGGGGCGCTTTTCGATGGGACGCTATTTTCCCGGGGCACGCATCAGCGCCATTCACGGCCAGGCGCGAGTGGTCAATCAGCGCCTCATCGTCCCGATGTATCATCCGGCAGCGGCGTTGCATCAACCCTCTCTGCGGCAGGTTGTGCAGGAAGATTTCTCCCGCTTACCCGAAATGATCGCCAAAGGCGAAAGTAAACCACCGTCTGCCGATGCTCCGTCCGTCGATGCAGAACAGCTCAACTTGTTCTAAAACTCAATACGGGAGTACATGAAGCGTATGTCGAAGAAAAAGATATCCTTGCCGGTTGCCGCGCAGGAATTGGTCGATAAATTCACGAAGCGTAACGCACATCTGGGCATTGTCGGTTTGGGGTACGTCGGACTCCCCTTGATGGTCGTGCTCGCCGAAGCCGGCTACACGGTTACGGGAGTCGACGCGGACGCAGATAAGGTCGACCATATCCTGCGGGGCGAAAGCTACATCGAAGACGTGCCCAGTGAAAAAGTCGCAGCACTGGTAGGTGCCGGCCGCATCTCTGCCTCCACAACATACGAGGCGTTGGCAGACATCGATGGTGTAAGTATCTGCGTGCCCACACCGCTGCGCAAAACGGGCGACCCCGATCTGTCGTACATCGTTTCAGCAACGCAGTCCTTGCTCCCTTACTTACATGAAGGGATGGTCGTCGTGCTCGAATCGACGACCTATCCGGGGACGACGCGCGAAATGGTCCTGCCGGAATTGGAAAAGGAAGGGCTCGTCGTCGGGGAGCATATTTTCCTGGCTTTTTCTCCCGAACGCGTCGACCCGGGTCGAAAGGACTGGACCACATTAAATACGCCCAAAGTCATTGGGGGAATCACGCCGGTTTGCACGCAAGTGGCGGCGGCGATGTATGCGCAGGCGATGGAAAACGTTGTACCGGCCAGTTCTACGGAAGTGGCGGAGATGGCAAAGCTGCTCGAAAACACCTTCCGCGCCGTGAATATCGCCCTGGTGAATGAACTGGCGCTCATGTGTGACCGGCTGGGCATTGACGTGTGGGAAGTGATCAAGGCTGCAGCGACGAAACCCTTCGGGTTCATGAAATTCACGCCGGGTCCGGGCCTGGGTGGTCATTGTATCCCCATCGATCCCTTGTATCTCTCGTGGAAGCTGAAAAGCGTCAAATATACCGCCCGCATCATCGAACTGGCGAGTGAGATCAACACCAACATGCCCCGGTACGTCGTCCAACGCATCCAGAATGCCTTGAACGATCAAGCCAAGGCGATACGCGGATCAAAGCTGCTCGTGCTTGGTGTGGCATACAAAGCGGATGTGTCCGATATGCGTGAGTCTCCAGCCCTGGATGTGATCGGCCTGCTGCGTGATCAAGGCGCGCAGGTGGATTATTACGATCCTTTCGTGCCCTCGATCCAGCACGAAGGATGGGACCTCGATTCGCTTTCCGATCCCATCGCTGCCGTTCGACAGGCGGACTGTGTCGTCATCATCACAGATCATTCCGACGTCGATTATGCTGCCGTGCTGCAGAACGCGAAGTTGATCTTCGATTCGCGCAATGCGCTCGGCAGGCTGGGGCTGGAGGGTCCGCAGGTGGTGAAGTTGTAATGGGCCGCTATCTTCTCACCGGCGCTGCAGGTTTCATCGCCTCCCGGGTAGCGGAAATGCTGCTCGGCGCGGGTCACACGATTTACGGCCTGGATAACATGAACGATGCCTACGACGTGCGCATGAAACACTACCGTCTGGCGAAACTGGAAAAACATTCCAAGTTCCAATTTCAGCAATTGGACATCGGCGATCGGGATCGCATGGCGGATTTCGAGGACGATGGTGACCCGTTTGACGCCGTGATCAATTTGGCTGCACGCGCCGGTGTGCGCTACAGCGTCGAAAATCCCTGGGAATACTTCCGCACGAACGTCGATGGGACTCTCAATCTGCTGGAATTGGCCCGACGACGCAAGATTCCCAAGTTCGTTTTGGCTTCTTCCTCCAGTGTTTACGGACCGGATGCGCCCATGCCTACTCCCGAGGATGCGGAAACGGATAAACCGCTGCAGCCGTACGCGGCCAGTAAAAAAGCCGCTGAAGTGCTCTGTCATGCCTATCATGCGCTGCACGGCCTGGATGTGACCATCTTTCGCTTTTTTACGGTGTACGGTCCTGCGGGCCGGCCGGACATGGTTATGTTTCGTTTCATTCAATGGATGTGCGAAGGGCGTACGGTTTACGTCAACGGCGACGGCAAGCAATCGCGTGGATTCACCTTCGTGGATGACATTGCACGAGGCACGATTTTGGGCTTGCAGCCTGTTGGCTATGAGATCATCAACCTGGGAGGCCATCAGCAGGTCAGTCTCGAAGAATTGATCCGGGGCCTCGAGGCACGCATCGGATCCGAAGCAAAGATCGAATATCGAGAAGCGCATCCGGCAGACTTGAGAAGAAATTGGGCCGACGTAGGAAAGGCGAAACGGATATTGGGGTGGGAACCGGAAGTCGCTTTCGATGAAGGTCTTGATTCTGCATTGGCCTGGTATCAGTCCGAACGTACGTGGGCCTGCGATGTAAATACGTCGGATTGAAGCCGAAGAATGTCGTCTAAATTCCGTTGGATCCCGGCGATCGCTGCACGCTTTTGGGAAAATCCGCTTTTCCGGCGTGTTGTCCGCAATACCGGTTATTTGTTCAGCGCGCAGACCATATCGGCGGCCATGAGTTTTGGCCAGGGCATATTTGCGGCCCGTTTGCTCGGCGTCGAGGGGGCAGGCTATGTGGGCATCATCACCCAATTCTCCAGCAACATCAACCGCTTGTTCTCGTCCCGCATGACGGAACTGGTGGTGAGTTATCTGGGCAAATTCACGGCAAACGATCACGAAGAGCACGCTGCGGCGCTTTTCAAGGCTGCGGCCATGGTTGAAATCGTCGGATCCGCTTTGGCGTATCTGCTTGTGATTGCGCTGTCTCCCATTGCTGCCGTGCTTTTTGCGAAGAACGAAAGCCTCTCGGGTTTGTTCGCCTTCTACGGGTTGTCGGTGCTGGCAAATCTGATGTATGAAAGTGCTACAGGATTGCTGCATTTCTACAATCGTTTTCGAGTGATTGCTTTCATAACGGTGGGGCAAAGTGCATTGACGCTGATATTGATCGGATTTGCCTTCATCAGCAGTAAAACCCTCAACGCCGTCGTGACGGCCTATCTGGTTGGCAAAATCGCACTGGCTGTGAGCATTTCCTTAATCGCCTTGTGGCAAGCGCGTAAGGTATGGGGTGCAGGGTGGTGGCGTACACCGCTATCGCTGCTCAAGGATTATCGCCGGGAGCTTTTCCGATTTGGCCTGAGCACCAATCTTTCCGGGACTTTGAAGTTACTGACGCGGGACAGCGAGATTCTGTGGCTTGGCGCTTTCAGCACACCGCTTCAGGTTGGCTTCTACAAGATCGCCCGGGCGATCACGAACTTCCTGATGATGCCGGTAATGCCCCTGATCACAACGACGTACCGCGAAGTGGCACGCGAAATCGCCGATCGTGCCTGGGCGAACGTACGTTACCTGCTGCGCAGCGGCACGATCCTCGCCACAATATACACCATTCCAGCGAGTATCAGTCTCGTGTTCTTCGGTCGCTGGGTTGTCGGCCTTTACGGAACGGATTTCCTGCCGACGTCGTACACGAGTTTGCTCATCCTGCTCGTAGGTGTGATTCCTGTCAACATATTGTTCTGGAATCAGGTGGTATTGCTTCCACTCGGCATGCCCCACTTTCCGACGCAGGTACAATTTTTCGCTGCGATACTCAAAATCTTGGGAACTCTTCTGCTCGTACCGTTTTGGGGTGCGAACGGCATGGCCGTTCTTTTGAGCGGGTATTTTATACTTACAACAGGCATACTCGTCGTGAGGAGTTTGCGAGAACTCCAAAGGGCGGAATTTCAACCCGTTGAATTGAGGGGAGCTTAATCAACATGCGTATTGCTTGTATCGCGACTTCAGCCGTACCTTCCAGGACCGCAAATTCGGTCCAGGTGATGAAGGTCTGCCAGGCCTTTACCCAGTTGGACCACGAAGTTCGTTTGTGGCTGCCGGGTCGATCCCCGCAGATGTCCTGGGAAGCGTTGTCCCAACATTATGGATTGCAGGATCAATTCAAAGTGGTTTGGATGCGCGCTTTGCGGCGCGGCCGCAGGTATGATTTTTGCCTTCGTGCTGTCCAGGCGGCGCGGCGTTGGAAAGCGCACCTTTTCTACCTATGGCCTTTGCAAGCCGCAGCTTTTGCTTCTGCGCTCGGATATCCCACGCTCCTCGAGCTTCACGATCGTCCGCAAGGCAAATTGGGACCGTATCTTTTCCGGCGCGCACTGCGTGGATCCGGATTGCGACGTGTGCTGCCCATCACGGCTGCATTGGAGAATTATCTGGCGCAGAAGTACCACACGACCCTGGAAGCGCCGTTCTCGGTCGTTTCCCCGATGGGCGTGGACTTGGAACGCTATCAGGATTTACCTGCTGCGGAAGATGCTCGCCGGGCACTGAATCTGAAGGAAGCGGTTACGGTGGGATATACCGGGCACCTTTACCCTGGTCGCGGTATCGAGCTGTTGTTTGAGCTTGCGCGTCTCAATCCCTCCCTGGCGTTCGTATGGGCGGGCGGAGAACCGGCGGCAATCGAGCGCTGGCGGAAAAAGCTTCGGGACGCGGACATCGATAACGTGCAGTTGCTGGGCTTCGTACCCAACGATCGTTTGCCCCTCGTTCATGCTGCCTGTGATATCTTCCTCATGCCATACGCACGACGGATATCCGTAAGCAGCGGCGGCGATACTGCCCGCTTTGCCAGCCCGATGAAGGTTTTTGAATATTTCGCCGCCAAACGAGCGATTATTTCGAGTGACCTGCCGGTGCTGCGAGAGGTGATGAACGAATCCAATGCACTGCTGGTTCCCCCGGAGGACGTGCAAGCCTGGCACAGCGCACTGCAAAAACTGCTGTCGGACTCGGCTCTCAGGAATAAACTTGCCGAACGCGCGGCTTTGGATGCGAGAAAATATTCCTGGCGTCAGCGAGCCCAGAACGCGCTGGCTGGATTAGAGGTTTAACGTGCTTCATCGACTAGGAGTTCGATTGCGCAGCTTGGCCAGCTCCAGTGCATGTCGTTGGGGTGGTGGATTGCTGCTGTTCGGTGTCTTGGAACGGCTGGTTCTGCTTCTCGTCTATCAGCCCATTGTTTATTCCGACACGAATGCATACATGCGCTTGGCGGAACCGCTGACGAAGCTAACGTTGAAGGGATACGACGGCACACGCGTGCCGGGATACCCGGCTTTGTTGGCGATCGCAGGACTAGATGAGCACAATGCCTGGATGCTGCAGCTTGTTTTGGGGTTGTTGATTTCGCTGTTGTTGTTTTTGATTGCCTACAGGACGACAGATTCCGCCGCTCTCGGAGCACTCGTGGGCGGTCTGTATGATTTGATCCCCGGTCAATTTCTGTTTGAATCGAACTTGCTGAGTGAGACGCTGACGACATTTTTCGTAATCCTCTGTTTTGCATCCTTCGTGGCTTTTGGGCGCGTGAAGTCAGTAAATGGAAAACTACTCACCGTATTGCTGCTTGGCATAACGGTTAGTTTACCCGGGATGGTCCGTCCATATTTTTTCCCGGCAACACTATTCTTCCTTCCTTTCGTCTGGGTTATCGGTGGGGGGAATTGGCGCCAACGCATCCTGCGTCTGGCGCTATATTCTCTTCCCCCGTTGATGATTCAAGGCGGCTGGCTGCTCTGGATTCGAAATACGTACCACATGATCTCGCCAACCGTGATGTCCGGCTACAGTCTGGTTCAACATACCGGTGGTTACTTCGAATTATTGCCGGATGATGTGGCGGAAATCCGCGACACCTATATTCAGTTTCGAGATGCGCAGATTGCGGAGCGCGGTGTGCAGACCAACGCAATCTGGGAAGCGATCCCTGCGATGAGCGAGGCGTCCGGTTTGGGATTTTACGATCTGAGCCGCGAACTCCAACGGCTTTCCCTCCAATTGATCCGCGCTCATCCCGATCTGTATTTCGCCAACGTCGTCGAAGGTTGGATCAATTTTTGGAAAGCCCCGGTTTATTGGCGTGCGGAGGCGCTTCAATCGCCGATCTTGACTTCCATGGTGCAAGGACTCATCTGGATCGGACGCGGTCTCTCTGTGCTGGCCAATCTTGTTTTCCTGCTAATAACGGCTTTTGCACTATTGAGCAAACGCTTGCGAGGGCGAATTGGATTCGATTTCTATTCCGCTGCAGTCTCAGGCCTGGTCGTGATGATTTCGATCGTGCAAACAATCGTCGATCACGGCGACAATCCGCGCTTTCTCGTCCCGCTGCAGATGGTCGTCTTTTTCGTTGTGATCCGTTCCATCTGGTATGGCTTGATAAATCGAGGGATCCTGGAGGCGAGGTGAAAAAGAACCTACGCGGAATCTCACCCTGGCTGGGGAGTATTCTACTGCTGAGTGTGCTCTTACATCTTCTCGATCTGCGCAGCAATTCGCTTGCCGGGTGGCTGGCGTATCTCGTTTTATGCTGCATTTTGGTGCTCGTGATCGCCGGGATTGGCCGGGTCGTATTTCGCCAGGGGATTCCCGGCAATGTCATGCGTGCATTCGTCGTTGCGCTCGCAATTCGCTTGGTGATCGGCGTGACTCTGTTTCACAGCCTACCTCAATTCGGGTATGACGAAGAGCCACAAAATGCGGGATACGTCTTCGCGGATGCCTACAATCGTGATGTCGACTCCTTTCAATTGGCTCGCTCGAAGCAGCCACTCAGTGACGCTTTTACGAATCCGAGCGGTGACGACCAATATGGCGGTTTTAAATTTCTCAATGCGCTTATCTACCGTTACTTGTCTCCGGACGTACGCCGACCGTTTTTGATCATGCTCCTGTGTGCCGTCATTTCAGCGCTTTCCATCTTTCCGATGTGGGGATTCACCCAGGCCACATTTGGATCGAAGGCGGCAAATGTGGCGGCTTGGGTTATGGTGCTTTTGCCGGATGCCATCTTGCTCGGCGCCTCTCAAATGCGGGAGCCGCTGATTATCTTTGCACTTGGTTTCGCCCTCTTTGGCTATACAAAAGTGCGGGACGACGCGGTGAAAGAGGGCTTGTTACTCATATTGTTGAGCGTACTTTTCATCTTGCCAATATCGCCTCCATATACCTTTGTCATCCTCGGAATTCTCGGGATGATATGGCTGTTCGATGGCCGGGTGAGTTTCTTGCGCGCCAAATGGCTGCTGGTGGTGCTGCTCGGTGTTTTCGCATTAAGCTTGTTTTTCATCATTCGCTCCTGGACGCAAATCGAAGGATTTTCCAGAACCGGTTTTATGGTGATTGTCCAATGGGTTAGGTCGCTGACTGCCAACGATAAATTGTCGATCATTGCCGGCCAATCGGATTGGACGCGGCATCTCTTCCGCAGCACACCGGAATGGGCGCGGTATCCGATCTTTGTGCTTTACGGCATTTTCCGGCCGTTTCTGCCGGCGGCAATCATTGACAGCGGCGCACCACTGTGGCGCATAATCGCCTTGTGGCGCGGCCTGGGCTGGTTCTGCATGCTGCCGTTACTGCTGTATGCGCCGTTTGCCGCCGTACGCTATGCTGGATGGCGCAGCCTGCCCACCGGGTTGTCCATCCTCACGTGGTTAACGATACTGATATCCTCCTATCGCGGCGCTGGAGACCAATGGGATAATCCCAGATACCGAACGGCGTTCATCGTTTTACAGGCGGTGCTTGTGGGTTGGGCGTGGGTCAAATCGCGAGAGATGAACGGTCGTTGGCTGCCGAGAATGGCCGTCCTCGTCTTGAGCGTTACCGTACTCTTCACATTGTGGTACGCCTTTCGCGGGCGGATGCTTCCGACATTCACTCCAATGCACATGATCGTCAGCATGGTTGCTTTCATCATATTCTTCTTCCTGTTCCATTTTTTGCGCGATTCTTATCGTTCCCGAAAAGTCACAACTTGACGAATTTTACAAGAAGTGTATAATTCAGCTTCTGAATTATAGAACCTCGTTCTTGCACTTTTGGAAAAGTGTACAGACTAGGAAAGACGCGTATTGTCCCAGTCTCCTGAGCCTGGGAATAAAAGAGGAGTATCCATGCCGAGAGCGTTGATTACAGGCATCACGGGGCAAGACGGCTCATATCTCGCCGAGTTTCTGCTCAGCAAGGGATATGAGGTCCATGGAATGATCCGTAAAGCCAGCACGTTCAACACGATTCGCATCGACCACATTTACCAGGACCCCCATCAGCCGGAAGTGCGCATGTTCCTGCATTACGGGGATCTGACCAGTTCCGAAGTGCTTACCAATCTGGTTTACAACGTCCAACCCGATGAAGTGTACAACCTGGGGGCGATGTCTCACGTAAAGGTGAGTTTCGAAATGCCGGAATACACGGGTTCAGTAACCGGGCTGGGCACGGTGAGAATCCTCGATGCAATTCGGCGGAGTGGAATCACAGCCCGGTTTTATCAGGCATCGTCGAGCGAAATTTTCGGCAACGCCACGCCGCCTCAGAGCGAAGCGACGCCTTTTCAACCTCGCAGTCCGTATGCCACCGCCAAAGTGTACGCCTATTGGATCACGGTCAACTATCGAGAATCCTACGACATATTCGCGGTCAACGGCATTCTCTTCAACCACGAAAGCCCTCGACGCGGTGAGACGTTCCTGACCCGGAAAGTAACGCGCGCCATTGCCCACATCCTTGCCGGTATGCAATCCAAACTCTACCTGGGTAACCTGGATTCGCGCCGCGATTACGGCTACGCGCCCGAATATATAGAAATGATGTGGCAAATCCTGCAGCAGCAGCAACCGGATGACTTCGTCATCGGTACGGGCGTCGCGCCGACAATGCGTGAATTCGTGGAGGAGGCCTTCTCCTACGTCGATTTGGATTGGAAGGAGTATGTCGAAATCGACCCGCGTTACTATCGTCCGGCTGAAGTCGACTTCTTGCAAGCCGATGCTGAGAAGGCGCGCAAGGTGTTGGGCTGGAACCCGAAGGTCACTTATAAGGATCTGGCGCGCATCATGCTCGATGCGGACATGCAGGCGCTGGGCTTGGAGCCGATCGGGGAAGGTTTGGAAATCCTGCAGAAAAATTTCAGCGGATGGCATCGTTGGGATAATAGCGTTACTGCATTACTAAATTCATACAGCAATGGCATTGAGTAATCCCGCTACAGGGTCTCTCGAACGCGGTCGATCGCTTTGGGGAATTGGTTTCGTTGATCGGGGACGCCGTGTCTCCGATGGAAGTGCGTGTGAGGCGTAATCCATGGCGACGGATCAAAATACACAATCGATTCGAGATTTGAATTTATTGGAGCACATCGAAAGAGATCCGGATATTACGCAAGCCTCTTTGGCCGCGAAACTCGGTGTTGCGGTTGGAACCGTCAACTGGCATCTCAAACGGCTGATCAAAAAGGGATACATAAAAGCGAAGCGGGCGGAGCGGAAAAAGCTGCGCTATATCATCACGCCGCAGGGGATTGCTTTGCGCGCCCGTCTGACCGTTGCGTACGTCGAGAATTCAATGACCCTTTACCGCCAAATTCGCCAGGAGGCGCGCGAGGCGCTTTCCGTGGCGCAGAAAAACGGACACAAAAAAGTGGCGATCGTCGGGAAGGGAGACATCGCCGATGTATGCCGTCTCACTTGTCTGGAGCAAGGCTTTTCGGTGGTTGATATCCCTGAGGAAGGCGAAGTGCCTGTGCTCGAAATCGATGGAAGGAAAATCATTTTCTTGAACCCGTAAGCACGTTCACGACAGGTGCGAAGGGAATCGCCGGGTTCAAGATCATATAAGAAATCGGATGAGGAGGGTAGTGGAATGGCAGAGCAGCGAAGGGTGCTTGTCACCGGGGCGGGTGGCTTTATTGGGTATCACCTGGTACGGTTTTTAAAGGAACACGATTATTGGGTGCGCGGTGTCGACATCAAGCATCCCGAGTTCGGGGAAACGCACGCAGATGAATTCGAGCTGTTGGATCTGCGCAGGTGGGCGAACTGCCTGCAAGCAACTCGGAACGTGGAACATGTGTACGCGCTCGCGGCGGACATGGGCGGGATGGGTTTCATTTCCTCGAATCATTCCCGCATCCTGCGCAACAATTCTTTGATCAACATCCATACGCTGGATGCCGCCCGCATCAATGGGGTGAAACGATATCTTTACACCTCGTCGGCCTGCGTTTATCCGGAATATCTCCAGGAAGATACGGAAGTCACGCCGCTCAAAGAAGAAGACGCCTATCCGGCACAGCCGCAAGATGCGTACGGATGGGAAAAACTCGTCACCGAACGGCTGTGCACGCACTATCGCCAGGATTTCGGTATGCAGACACGAATCGTGCGCTTCCACAATATCTTCGGTCCGCAAGGAACATGGGACGGCGGACGCGAGAAGGCGCCCGCAGCCCTGTGTCGTAAAGTGGCAATGGCGAAGATAACGAAAAACACGGAGATCGAGATCTGGGGCGACGGCGAACAGACTCGATCCTTTTGCTACATCGACGACTGTCTCGTGGGCATCTACAAATTGATGCAATCGGATTTCCACGATCCGCTCAATCTCGGTCAGGATCGTTTGATTTCGATCAACGAATTGGCCGACATCATTGCCGAGGCGGCCGGGATCGAAATCAAGAAGAAACACATTGAGGGTCCACAAGGCGTTCGCGGCCGTAACTCGGACAACAGCCGTTTGAAGGAAGTATTGAAATGGGAGCCGGAGATCTCTCTCGAGCAGGGTTTGGCTCAGACCTATGCGTGGATCGAAGCGCAAGTGAAGGAAAAGTACTTCTCCGATTAGTGAGAAGGAGCCCGGACGAATGGGCAGGGTGAAGAACGGAAACGGGCAGCGTCATTCATGAAGCGACATGTGGTCATCACGGGCGGAGCGGGATACATCGGATCGATGTTGGTGCCGGCTTTGCTGTCGCGCGGCGATTGGGTGACGGTCATCGACAATCTGCTTTTCGGTGGCAGGTCACTCCTGGCCTATCTATCTCACCCGATGTTCCATTTCGTTCGAGCAGACGTGTGCGAAGGCGGGGTTTTCGAACGCGCCGTAACGGAGGCGAGCGAGGAAGGGGCTCCTCCACCGTCAGCCGCGGTTCATCTGGCGGCGATCGTGGGGTTCCCGGCATGCAAGATCGCCGGCAAGGAAGCCACCTGGGAAACCAACGTCAAGGCCGTGGAGCGGGTATTCCGGGCGGCAGATCACCTCGGTGTGGAGCGATTCATCCTCTCTTCGACGTACAGCATATACGGGATCGCTGAGAACGGCTCTCCGGTACGCGAGGATTCGAGACTTCATCCGCAGTCGTTGTACGGTGAGTCGAAGGTTGCAGCGGAAGAGTTTCTCATTGCGGCGGCGGAATCGTCCGCCTGTGCGCCGTTGATTTTCCGGTTTTCGACGTTGTATGGGCTGTCTCCGCGGATGCGCTTCGATCTGATCGTCAATCAGTTTACGCTGGAAGCGTTCACCCAGGGTGAATTGCTGATCTTTGAAGGACACCATGCGCGCGCCTTCGTGCACATCCGGGACGTCGTTGAAGGATTACTGATCGGTCTCGATGCGCCGTTGGAAAAAATCCGGGGGCAGATTTACAACCTGGGACACGAAAACGGAAATTTCACCAAGGATGAAATCGCCGCATTAATCTGTCAGGTGCTGCCCGAAACGAAGATCCGCCACGCGCAAATGAGCTTCGATGGTGACATGCGCAACCTTCAAGTGTGTTTCGACAAAATCCAGGGCGAGCTTCAATTCCGCACCAAACGCACGGTTTTGGATGGGATCGGCGAGGTCCTTCAAGCATTGCGCGAGGGTTTGATCAGCGAGCCGGATGAAGCGGTCTACCGCAATGCGCCTTCGATCGTGCCCTGAGGATGGGATCATTGTATAAGGATGCCGGTATGCCTGAAGAAGTATATTCAAAAGAATTTTGGGGAAAACGGCGCGTCGTCGTTACGGGCGGCGCCGGTTTTCTTGGGCGCTATGTGGTAGAAGGACTGCGCCAGCGGGGGGCAAAAAATGTCTTCGTGCCGACCATCGAGGAATATGACTTGGTCCAATCGGAAGCTATAGCGCGTATGCTGCGCGATGCCCAGCCGGATGTCGTCATCCACCTGGCGGCGAACGTCGGCGGCATCGGCGCCAACATGGCCCGTCCGGCCGAATTCTTCTACGATAATTTAATGATGGGCGCGCAACTGATGCATCAATCCTGCAAAGCCGGTATCGAGAAATTCGTGGCCATCGGCACGGTGTGCGCCTACCCGAAATTCGCCGAAGTTCCTTTTCGGGAAGAAGACCTCTGGAACGGTTATCCGGAGGAGACGAATGCCCCTTACGGTCTGGCGAAGAAGATGATGCTGGTGCAATCCCAGGCATACCGTCAGCAGTATGGCTTCAATTCGATTTTCCTCATCCCGGTCAATCTGTACGGACCGGGCGATAATTTCGATTTGGCTACCTCGCACGTCATCCCGGCTTTGATTCGCAAGTGCATCGAGGCACAGGAACGCGGCGATAACGAAATGGTTGTCTGGGGAGACGGCAGTCCCACGCGCGAATTCCTCTACGTCGCGGATGCGGCCGAGGGCATCCTCCTGGCAGCCGAGGGTTACGACAGCAGCGAGCCGGTGAACCTGGGCTCAGGACACGAAATACGCATCAAAGACCTGGCCGACCTGATCGCTGAATTGACCGGCTTCGAAGGCAAATTGGTCTGGGACAAGTCGAAACCCAACGGCCAACCCAGACGCGGCCTGGATGTCTCCAAAGCGAAGGCGGAATTTGGATTTGAAGCCAAGATGCCTTTCTCAGAGGGCTTGCGAAAGACGATTGATTGGTATCGACAAAACCGGGATGACCTCAACACTGGAGCGGCTTCGTCATGAGTGCGAATCGAACAACTGCCCGCAGCGACCTCGTGCCGATCACCCTCATTCAACATTCACGCGGTTGGAGCGGGCTCAACCTCGGGGAGCTGTGGCATTATCGGGAACTGGTGTACTTCTTGATCTGGCGGGACTTGAAGGTTCGTTACAAGCAGACTCTCCTGGGTGCCTCCTGGGCGATCTTGAAGCCGTTTCTGAGCATGGTGATTTTCAGTCTGATATTTGGCCAACTGGCTGGGCTTCCAACCGATGAAGCGCCCGCACCGCTGTTTTATTATGCAGGTTTGCTGCCGTGGGTGTTTTTCCAGGACGGTATCAACAAAGCCAGCGTCAGCCTGGTCACCGGCCGCAATCTGATCACCAAGATCTACTTTCCCCGCCTGGCCATGCCGCTCGCTTCGGTCGTGGCCGGTTTTGTCGATTTCTGCCTGGCCTTCCTCGTGTTGATCGGGATCATGGTCTTCTATCAATTTCCGCCCACCCAGGCGATGTGGACTTTGCCGCTTTTTCTGCTGCTTGCCTTGATTACGTGCCTTGGAACCAGCCTCTGGCTGGCTGCCTTAAACGTCGCCTATCGCGACATTGGCTACGTGACCCCTTTCCTGGTGCAGGCGTGGTTGTACGCCTCGCCGGTGGTTTATTCTGCCACGCTGATCACCGACAAGACGCTGCAAGTGCTGTATGGACTGAATCCCATGGCGGGAGTGGTCCAGGGATTTCGCTGGGCGATTCTCGGCGCCGGTCAGCCCGACCCGCAGTCGCTGCTCGTCTCGGTCGTCGTCGCCCTGTTGCTACTGATCAGCGGTATTTTCTATTTCCGCCGTATGGAGAGGACCTTTGCTGATGTGGTTTGATTCGTCGAGATTTGGGAATTACGAAGAAATTCAAATCTTATTACAGGCCGATCCTGGATTGAAGGGTGTGTTGAAGATCAATGCGTGATGTAGCCATTCGTGTCGAGGATTTGGGCAAGCAGTACCACATCGGAGCCCAGGTGGCCGGCTATCGTACCCTGCGGGAAACGTTGTTGGGTGCAGTAAGTGCGCCCTTTCGGCGTCTCTCCAATTCCGTGCTTGGAAATCGAAAATCCGCCGAGATGCTGTCGATCTGGGCGCTTCGCCACGTAAATTTCGAAGTCCGCCAGGGCGAAGTGCTGGGCATCATCGGGCGCAACGGCGCGGGCAAAAGCACGCTGCTGAAACTGCTCTCGCGCATCACCGAGCCTACAGAGGGAACGGCAGCCATACGCGGCCGCGTCGGTTCGTTGCTGGAGGTTGGCACTGGTTTCCATCCCGAACTCACCGGTAGAGAAAATATCTATTTAAACGGCGCCATCTTGGGCATGAAGCGCGCCGAGATCAGCCGTAGGTTTGACGACATCGTTGCGTTTGCCGAGGTCGATAAATTCATCGACACGCCGGTAAAGCGTTATTCCAGCGGCATGTATCTGCGTCTGGCGTTTGCCGTTGCTGCGCATCTCGAGCCGGAAATCCTGTTGATCGATGAGGTGCTCGCCGTTGGCGACGCGGCCTTCCAGCGAAAATGCCTGGGCAAAATGAGTGACATCGCGCACGAAGGACGTACGGTCTTGTTTGTCAGTCACAACATGTCGGCCATCCTGCGTCTCACCAATGAGACGATCGTGATCGAGAAGGGGAACATCGCCATGCGGGCGCCGTCGGCCGAAGCGGTGGACTACTACATGACTTCCGGACTTTCCCAGACGGGAGAGCGAACCTGGTCCGATGATGAAAGCGCAGCTTCCGTCGCTCCGTTCCATCCGATTTCACTGCGCGTGTTGAACAATCAGGGCGAGGTTGCAGAGCGTGTATTTGCCAAAGATGGTTTCGGGATCGAATTTACCTACGACTTGCAGGAAGATATCCAGGGCCTGCGCACCGGAATTTACCTTTTCACCGCTCGTGGTGAGCCTGTTTTCACCTCGTTCGACACAGATGATTCCCAGCGCTTTGACCAGATGGCCGTGCGCAAAGCCGGACGTCACACCAGCCGGTGTCAGATTCCGGCTTACTTCCTCAATGAAGGCACGTTCGTGCTCGGGGTGAACGCCAGTGTATTTCGAGTGCAGTCGTACTTCACCGATAGCTACGCGTTGACCTTCACTGTGGATGGAACGGGTGTACCGGGGAGTCAATGGCAGGAACCCCGTCGCGGCCCAGTTCGGCCGGCGCTGCATTGGGAGATTGTCCAGATGGAGGGACAGCATTCGTGAGCCGTTTGCGTCGTTTATTGAAGTCCATTCTGGGCCGCGTGCCGTTGTTCGTCGAATTCTGGCAGCAAATCCGTCCAGCGAGCGGTGAAATTCCAGGAGGGTACCGCCTGGATCGCTTGCAGGCCGAACTGCCGGGATGGGTGCAGACCGTGACCCGGACTCGAGAAAAAATCGAAGGGGGTGAGGCGAAGCGCATCCTGGTGTTCGGTTTCTTCAGTTGGTGGGTGGAGCACAGCACCTTGTTCGGGCTGTGGCTTTCCGCACTGGGACATGACGTGGACTTTGCCTATTTACCCTATCGGCGCTGGACCGAGCGCGTGGGGCGTTTCGACCTGCGCCGCCAACAAGCCTATCTGAAGCAGGTGCTCGCTCCGCTTGGCAAGCACATGGCCTGTTACGATTTGCTCGATTTACCCAAACCGAATTTGCCTGCTGAACTGGCGCACTCGATCGACGAGCAAAGCGTGACGGATGTTCAATACATCCGGCGTTGGGAAGCGGTGGACGTCGGTGAAAGAGGTAAAGATCGAGATTTGTTCCTTTTACGTGAAGGAATGAATTTCGACCTGGCGCGGGCTGCCTATGGCTTGATGAAAGACAAGCGTTACGACATGGTCATGCTGCCGAACGGGAGCATCCTGGAATTCGGCACGGCGTATCGCGTTGTGGATTACTTGAATGTCCCTGTCATCACCTACGAGTTCGGAGAACATCGAGAACGGATTTGGGTGGCGCAGAACAGCAAGGTCATGATGCAGGACACGCGTGAATTGTGGCAGGCGCGTGGGAGCATCCCCCTGACTCAGCAGGAGAAAGAGGCGTTGAGCGAACTACGCCTGGCGCGCCGCAGCGGCCGAAAGTGGTCGATCTTTTCCCGCCAGTGGCAGACACAGGAAAGCCGTGGTGCGCAGGCGGCGCGAACGTTCCTGGGGCTGGATGCGAAGCGACCCATCGCGCTGTTGTGCACCAATGTGGTCGGGGACAGCATGTCATTGGGGCGGCAGCTGTTCACCGACGGCATGGCGGATTGGCTGGAACGTACGGTGCGCTATTTCGCCGATCGGCCGGATGCGCAGTTGGTCGTTCGGGTCCATCCTGGTGAGCCGCAGTTGGGCGGCTTCCCCTCGGAAGAGATCGTGCAGGCTGCGCTGCCGCAATTGCCCGAGCACGTCATCGTCGTGCCGCCGGAAGCAAAGATCAACACCTACGATTTGGTTGAAGTGGCCAATATCGGTTTGGCCTATACCACGACGGTCGGCCTGGAGATGGCCATGAGCGGCATCCCGGTCGTCGTGTCCGGATTGACCCACTACCGGGGCAAAGGTTTCACCTGCGATCCCGACACGTTCGATGAATATATCGACATGATCGATGCTTTGTTGGCGCAGGGATTGGAAACGCGCCTGAACGAGCAGCAGGTGACAGCGGCGCTGCGCTACGCTTACCGTTACTTTTTCGAATACGCCTTGCCTTTCCCCTGGCATTTGCAGCATTTCTGGCAAGACGTAATCGAGCGGCCGTTTGCCGAGCAACTAAAGCCCGCTGCGCTCGAGCGCTACCGGCGGACTTTACGCTCGTTGATGGGCGAGCCGATTCGTTGGGAATCTATTGAAGATGAGGTGGAAGTTGCCGGCTGAAATCGACACGGACGTAAAGCGTGAGGTGCGCGAGTTCTATGATGCGATCGGCTGGCAGCAGATCGGGGACGGAATCTATCAGAATGCGCGCTACGAGGATTTACGACCAGTCGTACGAGAGTACATCCATCGCTGCCATCTGCGTGTAAAGCGGCACTTGCCCTCCGAGGGAACCTACCTGCTGGATGGCGGATCGGGACCGATTCAGTACCCGGAGTATCTCGAGTACTCCCGGGGCTTCCGTTACCGGGTTTGTTTAGACATCTCGGCTCGGGCCTTGGTCGAAGCCCGCAACCGCATCGGAGATCACGGATTGTACGTCGTGGGTGACGTCGCCAATCTGCCCTTTGCGGATGACGTCTTCGACGGCGTCGTATCCATGCATACGATCCATCACCTGCCGCCCCAGGATCACGCGACCGCCTTTTATGAATTCTGGCGCGTGCTGGCTCCACACGGCAAGGGGGTCGTCGTACACAGCTGGAAGACCCATTCAATGTTTCGCCGCCTGACGGATTTCCCGGTCAAGATTGCATTCGCATTGATTCGTCTTTACAGGAAGTTGCGCGGCCTGGAGGTTTCCCCAAAAATTCTTCCGGGTGCGCAGGAGTCCTCCAAGACGAAGGAATTGCTGCAGGCTTCCGGGAGCTACACGTTCTCCCATACCTACCGGTATTTGCGCAGCGAACTCGACGCTTTGCCCGGTCTGGATATTCGTGTGTGGCGCAGCGTGAGCACCAATTTTATGCGCGCCTTCGTTCATCGCAGATTGCTGGGACAGTCTTTACTGCGCCTGATTTACTACCTGGAAGAGCGAGCGCCGAGATTCTTTGGCCGTTTTGGACAATATCCCATGATCTTGTTTGAAGGGTCATCGGAAAGGTTGGAATAGATGGATTGGAAAGAGAAAGTCATCCTGGTAACCGGCGGGACCGGTTCGTTCGGACGCAAGTTCGTGCAAATCATGCTGGAGGATTACCAGCCGGCGAGGCTGATCATTTTCAGCCGTGATGAACTCAAACAACATGAAATGGTCACGGCCGGTTTGAATCATCCCAATTTACGCTACTTCATCGGCGACGTGCGCGATCAAATGCGCCTGCGGCGTGCCATGCAGGGCGTCGATATCGTGGTGCATGCGGCGGCGTTAAAGCAAGTCCCGGCCTGCGAATACAATCCCATCGAAGCCATCATGACCAACATCATGGGGGGCAGGAACGTCGTCGAAGCTGCGCTGGATACGAACGTCGAGCGTGTGATGGCGCTCAGCACGGACAAGGCCGTCAATCCGATCAATCTCTACGGCGCCACGAAACTGGCGGCGGAAAAGCTCTTCGTGCATTCCAATGCCTACGCCGGAGGCAAGGGAACGCGTTTTTCGTGCGTGCGTTACGGGAATGTACTGGGCAGCCGCGGCAGCGTCGTCCCCTTGTTCCTGCGGCAGCGGGAAACCGGACGCATCAGCGTCACAGATGAGCGTATGAGCCGCTTCTGGCTTTCGCTTGAACAGGGCGTGCGATTTACGATCCGCTGCATCGAACAGATGCACGGCGGTGAAGTCTTCGTGCCCAAAATTCCCAGCATGCGTTTGATTGATTTAGCGCAGGCCATTGCCCCCGACGCCGAGATCGACGTCATCGGCATCCGCCCCGGAGAGAAATTGCACGAGGTCTTGATTTCCGAGGACGAAGCCCGACACAGCATCGAGCTGGACGATATGTACGTCGTCGAACCCAGCGGCACGTTGTGGTTCGGACACAAATGGCACGGAAAAGGAAAATCGCTGCCTGAGGATTTCCGATATACGAGCGATTCGAACGACCAATGGCTGACTCAAGAAGAGTTGAAGGCCATGGTCGAGGCTGTGGAAGCCAAGCCGAACTTTCTGAGGTAGTCCATATGGCGACTGTATTGGTGACGGGTGCAAGTGGGTTGTTGGGTGCGAATCTGATATTCGACGCACTCGAGCGGCACGATTTGGTCGGCGTCTATCATCAACACGCCATGGAGGTCGAGGGTGCCGCCCTGGTTTCGGCCGATCTCAGCCAGGCGGGTGTAGCCCGGAAGCTGATGCAGACCTACGAGCCGGATTGGGTCATTCATACCGCGGCTGCCACCAATCTGGAATTTTGTGAGGCCGATCCGGAGATGGCATTTCGCTTGAATCGCGATATGGCGCGCTTCGTTGCAGAAGCCGCGCAGGCAGTGGGTACCGGATTGATCCACATTTCAACCGACGCCGTTTTCGACGGGCAACGAGGCAATTACGTCGAGACGGATGCGGTCAACCCGCTGAGCGTCTACGCGCGGAGCAAATGGGAGGCGGAGCAGGTTGTCGCTGATGCCCATCCCACTGCGGCGATCGTGCGTACGAATTTCTTCGGCTGGAACCTGCAGCCCAAGCAGAGTCTGGCGGAGATGTTCCTGCGCCATCTGGAGAACGGAGAACGCTGCCGTGGTTTTACCGACGTGTCCGTCACGACCATCCTGGCCAATGATTTGGTGCAGTTGATCTTGAAGATGATCGAGCAGGGCTTGACGGGAATGTACCACGTAGGTGGCGGTGAATGTGCCAGCAAGTACGATTTCGGAATGCGCCTGGCGGAAACGTTTGGGTTGGACGGCTCGTTGATCGAGCCCGTATCCGTGGAGCAGATGAATTTCAAAGCGAAACGTGCCAAACAACTATGTCTGCAGGGCGCCAAAATTGAACGGGAACTCGGTGTCGAACTTCCGGGTGTCGATTCCGGCTTGCGGCGTTTCCTTGAACTGCGCGCAAACGGATACGTCGATCGCTTGAAGATGCACTCGAGGAGAGCAGCATGAGTGGAAAAGAAATCAAGATCGCAGACCGTTGGATCGGTGGTGATCATCCTACCTATTTCATTGCCGACATATCCGCCAATCATGATGGGGATTTGAAACGTGCCAAGATGCTGATCCGGCTGGCGCAAGAAGCCGGTGCGGATGCGGCGAAGTTCCAGAACTTTCGGGCGCCGAAAATCGTTTCGGATTACGGATTCAAATCTCTGGGTGGACAGCTTTCCCATCAAGCCAAGTGGAAAAAATCGGTGTTTGAAGTCTATGACGACGCTTCAATTTCGTTCGACTGGACTCCGGTTTTAAAAGAAACGTGTGACGAAGTCGGGATTCACTATTTTTCTTCGCCTTACGATTTCGAGGCGATCGACATGTTAGAGCCCTACGTGCCGGCGTACAAGGCGGGTTCGGGTTTGATGAGCTGGCCCGAGATGTTGGTTTACATGGCTTCCAAGAACAAGCCCTTCATCATGGCGACCGGTGCCAGCGACATGGGCGAGGTGGTGGCGAATACGCGCGCCGTCCTGGCTGTGAATTCCGATGTCGTGCTCATGCAGTGCAACACCAATTACACCGGCAGCGACGAGAACTTCGATCACATCCATCTGAATGTGCTCAAAACCTTTGCGACTGTGTTTCCCAGTGTTGTGCTGGGACTTTCCGATCATACCTCGGGCCACGCTGCGGTGCTGGGCGCCGTGACGCTCGGTGCGCGGGTGATCGAGAAACATTTCACTGACGATACCAGCCGTGAAGGTCCGGATCATCCATTCTCCATGGATCCCGATACATGGGCGGACATGGTGGCGAGAACGCGCGAGCTCGAACGAGCGCTCGGATCGGCGGACAAACGCGTCGCCGACAACGAAGAAGATACGTTGATCGTACAGCGTCGCTGCCTGCGGGCCGCACGTGAAATTAAAGCGGGTGAAATTCTGAGGCGGGAAATGATCGACGTGCTCCGACCGGCTACTCCAGGGGCGATCGAACCGGCTCGAATCGAACAAGCGCTGGGCACCAGAGCGCTCGAGGACATTCCCTTCGGTGAAGCGCTGCACTGGACGATGTTGGGGAAACCGTGAAGGTGATGTACTTCTCGCGCGGATATACGCCGCACGATCACCGCTTCTTGAAGAGTCTCTCGAAAAGCGGGCATGAGATTTCCTTCTTGCAGTTGGAGATGGGTGGCGGTTCGGAAACAAGGCCGGTACCCGCCGATGTTCGCCAGTTGCCATCGCCATGGAGGCGGAAAGGACGCGGCTTGCTGCGAACGCCCGCTCTGGTGCGGGATTTGAAAGGCGTCCTGCGGCGCGAGGATCCGGATGTTGTCCATGCCGGGCCGGTTCAATTGTCGGCCTTTCTCACCGCGCTGGCGGGATTCCATCCCCTGGTGAGCATGTCCTGGGGTTCGGATCTGCTGCTAGGTGCACGAAAGGGTTTCGGACGTTGGGCGGCGCAGTTTACGCTGGCACGCAGCGATGCATTCGTTTGCGATTGTGATGCCGTCCGCCGCAAGGCGATGGAATTGGGAATGCCGGAGGCGCACATCGTCGTCTTCCCGTGGGGCGTGGATCTGGCGCATTTTTCGCCCGGAACGGAAGGGCATCTGCGCGCGCTCCTGGGTTGGCAGAATGAATTTATCGTGCTTTCGACTCGCGCCTGGGAGCGGCTCACGGGAGTGGATGTGCTCGTCGAAGGTTTTCTGCGTGCGGCGAAAGCGGAACCGAGCCTGCGCTTGCTGCTGCTCGGGAACGGTTCGCTGCGTATGCGAATATCCGATCGCATCCGCGAATGCGGCATGAGCGACCGCGTATACATGCCCGGTCAGGTGCGTTATACAGATTTGCCGACCTATTACCGCAGCGCAGATCTCTACCTCAGCGCTTCAACGAGCGACGGATCGTCCGTTTCGTTGATGGAAGCCCTGGCCTGCGGATGTCCGGCGCTGGTGTCGGATATTCCGGGCAACTGTGAGTGGGTCGAACCTGGGCGACATGGATGGTGGTTCGAGATGGGAAACGTCGCCGACCTCGAGCGAAAGCTCCTGCAAGCAGTGGCGGAACGGGATCGTCATCCCGCCATGCGTAAAGCGGCGAGGGAACTGGCCCAGCAGCGCGCCGACTGGAGCCGGAATTTCGAAAAACTGCTGCAGGCCTATGAGTTAGCTCACGCCTATGCGGCGAAGGGCGGGGAGGACGAACATGCTCGAGTTCGATGATCTGGTTGCCGGATTCAAGCAGATGGGCATTTCCCCGGGCGATACGATCATGGTGCACAGTTCGTACAAATCCTTGGGCGGCGTCGAGGGCGGCGCGGACACGGTCATTGATGCGCTGGTCGAGGCGGTGTCCGCTGAGGGTACTGTGTTGTTTCCGACCTTCAATTTCAAATCCTGGGTGGATACGCACTATTTCGACATCCGGGAGACCGTGTCCCACATGGGCATCATCACCGAATTGGCGCGCTGCAGGGAGGAGGCTATCCGCACACCGCATCCGCTCTATTCCTTTGCCGTGCTGGGAAATCGACAGGAGCAATTCGCAGCTTGCGATGACGTCGAGGCCGTGGGCGACGATTCCGTTTTCGCCTTGTTTCACAAACACAACGGCCTGATCGTCAGCATCGGCCTGGATTTCAACAGTTCTTTCACCTTCAGCGTGCATGCCATCTATAAGGCCGGCGGTTATTGGCGGCGGGTGAAGAAGTTCTCGGGTATCTACGTGGGGTACGATGGCGTACCGCAGTTGAAGACGTATTCGATGTACGTACGCTCGACGTTCCAGGTGATCACCGACATCAAACCTGCGATTAACGAATTGATCGATCGTGAGATTATCAAAGTCAGCCAACTTGGCGACGCTGTGGTGCACACCGTGCGGGCGAAGCCCTTTTACGACGCCTGGACGGTGATCGCCAGGAACAATCCGGAGAAGCTGCACCGCATGAAAGAGGTCCACGAGTAGGATGCAATCATGGTGAAGAACGAACTGCCTTTGAAATCCATCCTCGAAGCGATTTATCCGCTTCATCGCACGATCGTCTCTGATGGAAGCGACCGGGCTTTGGAAATCATCGCTGAAAACCTGCCCGCTGATGAGAATTGGAAGCTCGAGACCTATGCGCCAGGCACACCGGTGTGGACCTGGAAGGTGCCGGAACGCTACGTGGTGCATGAAGCTTACCTGGAAACGGAGGATGGCGAACGAATTGTGGATTTCGCCGACAATCCACTGCACCTGCTTTCCTATTCGCTGCCCGTCGATGAAACCCTGAGCTGGGAGGCCTTGGAACCGCATCTCTACTATAACGAGAAACGCCCGCATGCGATTCCCTGGGAGTTCAAGTACTACGACCGGGATTGGGGTTTCTGTATGCCCAAGCAGACGTTCGATTCCCTGCCGCGCGACAAACGCTATCGTACGCTGATTCGCTCTGAATTCATCGAGCGGGCGGATCAAGGGCTTCGCGTGGGCACGCTGCTGATCCATCCGCAGGGCGGTCGAAACCCGGACGCCGGTGAGATGATCATCGCCGCGCACATTTGCCATCCGATGCAGGCGAACGACGACGCGGCCGGTGTTGTCACGGCGATCGGGCTTGCCCAGCGTCTCGTAGATCGACGACTGCCGGAAGGTTCGATGAGTGTTCGTTTTCTCTTTTGCCCGGAAACGATTGGCAGCATTGCCTATCTGGCGCACAACGAGGATCTGATTCCGCGCTTAAAGGGCGGGATCTTTATCGAGATGACGGGCAATCAAAATTCTCTCGTCCTGCAGCGTTCTCGCCAGGATGACCATCTGATCGACCGTATTGCCCGGTTCGTGCTTGAAAACAAAGGAGAGGAATTCCGCGAAGGAGAGTTTGCGCAGGTCGTGGCGAACGACGAACGCGTGATCAACGGGCCGGGTGTCAACGCTCCGTGTATCTCGTTGAGCCGCTGGCCTTACGACGAATACCACACGAGCGACGATAATCCGGATATCATTCACGAGGAAATGCTGCAGCAAGCGGTGGACGTGATTGAGGAAACCGTGCGCATCTATGCCTCGAATTATGTGCCGCGGAGGAAATTTCGCGGCCCGGTATTTCTTTCCGGTCATGGACTGTGGGTAGACTGGCGCGAGAATTGGGAACTCAATCGGGCGATCGAGAAGATTATGATGCGCTTCGAAGGCGATACAAGCGTGTTCGATATCGCCTCGGAACTGGGGTTGAATTACTGGGAGACGTGGGAATACGTTGAGAAATTCAGGGAAAAGGGTCTTGTGACGAGGGAAGCCATCCCCTCGCAAAACGCCGCCTGACAGGATCGTTCAAAAGGATGTCTTCAATGGAGCAAACACCGGAGCAAGCAAACATCGTTGCAATCATTCAGGCTCGTATGGGTTCGAGTCGCCTGCCCGGAAAAGTGCTGGCGGAGATTCATGGTCAACCGATGATCGCCTGGGTGGTAGAACGCGCGCGCAAGTCCCAACTGTTGGACACGGTAGTTCTCGCCACGACCGTGGATGTGGGTGACGATGCTGTTGCAGAACTTTGCCAATCACGTGGATATCATTGTTTTCGCGGCCGCGCCGCCGATGTTTTGGATCGCTACGTGCAAGCTGCTGAAATGTACAACGCGGATATCGTCGTGCGCCTGACCGGGGATTGTCCGTTGATCGACCCCGTTGTGATCGACAGCACGATCCAGGCGTTCCTGGACAGCGATCCGCCCGCCATCTATGCCAGCAACCGCATCGTGCGCACTTTCCCGATCGGCCTGGATGTGGAAGTGATGACCTTCGCTGCTTTGAACATGGCAAATCGGGATGCGAAAGAACCCTATCACCGCGAGCACGTCACCCCATATTTTTATGAGGATCCGCAACGCTTCCCGATCGTTTCCATCACGGCGGACGGCGATTATGGCGGCTATCGTTGGACCGTGGATACGACGGAGGATTTGCGTTTCGTGCGCGAAATCTTCTCCCGTGTGAAAGACGTGAACGGCTTTACCTGGAAAGACGTCCTTGCCATTCTTGAAGAAGAGCCGGAGTTGATGAATATCAACAGCAATGTGCGTCAGCGAACGTACCGTGATGTGGAATAGACAAAGGTAGACCTGAATTCGATGCAAGTGCAGAAGGTTGACTAATCTATGCTTACGATTTTTACTTCACCCAAACCCTTCGGGTTCAACCCGCACATCGACATGATCCAGCGCAACGCGATTGAATCCTGGACGCGTTTGGGAGATGATGTGGAGGTGCTGCTCATCGGCGACGAGCCAGGTATGGCGGAAATCGCTAACGATTTGGGCATCCGTCACCTGAAGGACGTGCGTCACAACCAACGCGGGACGCCCTACGTCAGCGCGGTATTCTCCCTGGCGCGGGAACAGGCACGTCATTCACTGCTTTGCTTTGCCAACGCCGACATCATCTTTCTCGAAGATCTGCTCACGAGCGCGAGGCGCGTTCGCGGCCGCTTTGAGCAGTTCCTGGTCCTGGGGCAGCGTTGGAATCTGAACATCACACAGCCGATCGATTTTACCGATGACTGGTTGCAGAATCTCCGGCAGCAGGTGGATCGCGTTGGCAGACGGCACGGGCCTTTGGGGAGTGACTATTTCGTCTTCGAGCGGAATTTGCTCCGCCATATGCCGGATTTTGCCCTCGGACGCCCCGGATGGGACAACTGGACTATTTTTGCCGGACGGGCGGCGGGTATTCCCGTGATCGATGCCACCGAGGCGATCACCGTGATTCACCAGGATCACGATTACAGCCACCTTCCGGGTGGAAAGCCACCCTACGGTGGGCCCGAGAGCAAGGAAAATCTTGCCGCCGCTGGCGGCATGGAAGTCATTTTCATGCCCACCGATGCGACCTGGAAGCTGCAGGGAGATAAATTGAGCCGGAAAAGCCTCTTCGAGATGGGCGTCCTGCGGGCGATAGAAAGTGGATTGATCGCTCGTTTCGGCGCCGGTCGGCGATCCCTTCTGGTGCGGGTGTTGTTCCATCCGGTGGAGGGTTTCAAGTATTACAGCGGTGCGATTCTGCGCCGCATACGCCGGTTGATCTGGCGAAAATCTCCGGACAACGATAATTCCAGTTCGGGAGAAGAGAAGTAGATGACTCGCGTGGGCATGAATCCGGCGCGCGGCCGCACGAGCAGCTATCGACCAGCCCGGGTCACACAGGCGGTTCTGGTTTACATCCCGCATCTGAGCGGTTTCTTCCAGTATCGCTTCGACGTGCTTAAATTGTGCCTGCGTTCGATCTTCCAGCACACCCAGGAACCTTACGACTTGCTCGTCTTCGACAATGCGAGCTGCGAACCGGTGAAAGCTTATTTGCAGGGCTTACTGGACGAGGGAAAAATCCGCTATTTGCTTTCTTCGAGCGAGAACATAGGGAAATTGGGGGCTTTACGGCTCATCGCCGGCGCGGCGCCGGGCGAAGTGATCGCCTACACGGACGACGATACGTTCTTTTATCCCGGTTGGTTGAAAGCACATCTGGATTTGCTCGACGGGTTTCCAAACGTCGGCATGGTGAGCGGTAATCCGGAACGCACGCTTTTCGACCACGGTATCGCGAGCAACCTGCGCTTGGCGGAGATGGATCCCGGTACGAGTCTGAGTTACGGCAAGACGATTCCGGATGAATGGGAACGCGAATGGGCAGTCTCACTGGGGAAAGCCCCGGATGCGTTTTTAGATATCGTGCACGGTTTAGATGACATCGTTATCGAGCACAAGGGGCAACGTGCTTACGCAACCGCCTGCCACAACCAATTCGTCTCGCCGAAGCCAGTGCTTACCCAATTCCTGGCGGGAGAGTGGGCTGGACGGCTGATGGGCGGCTTTAACGAGCTCGACAATCAGATCGATGCGGCGGGGTATTTGCGACTGGCCACCCTGCAGCGAACCACGCGGCTCATCGGTAACGTCGTGAATCCCTCCATGGCAAAGGAAGCGGATCGTTTTTCGATCGACGTCCAGGCACCCGACATGGCGTTGGCAAAACGCAGGGGCAAGTCGCTATTGCGCTGGAAGCCGGTACGCTGGCTGCTGCAAGGGCTTTACAATCGACTCTTCTGGGCGCTGAACCGGGGAACAGGGGATTGGCATCATGATTCGAAGGATGATGCCGCTTGATCGTTCGGTATAAAACTAGACCAGGAATGGATGAGAGGAGATAACGTGCAATGAAACTGGAGTATGAGGAGACCAGTAAGGATTTAAAGACGCGCATCAACATTCACGAGCAATTCGGCGGCAGAGATATCGATGCCTGGATGTTGGACTTGCTGCCCCTCTGCAAGGGAATGAAAATTCTGGATGTTGGATGCGGCTCCGGTAAACAGTGTCTCGCTTTCTATGATGCGTTGGAGGGCGACGTCGATATCACGGGTGGCGACGTTTCTCAGGAACTGCTGGAGAATGCTCGCCAAGCAAGCGCGGCGATATCCGCTGATATCGAGTATCTCAAATTGAACTTCAACGAACGCTTTCCGTTCGAAGACGACACGTTTGATCTACTCACTTGTTGTTTTGCCATCTACTACGCCGCTGACATTCCTTTCACCATCGCCGAGATGCATCGGGTGTTGAAACCGGGCGGTAAGTTATTCACCACCGGGCCCATGCCGGAAAACAAACAGCTTTTCTACGACATCATCTTCGAGGCCACGCAGCGACCAATTCCACCCATGCCGGGCAGTTCCCGCTATGGCAGCGAAATCCTGGACGCCATGCAGGCTGCCTTTTCCGATGTCGAGACGCACATTTTCGAGAATCCACTCACGTTTCCGGACGCAAAACCGTTCCTCGATTACACCCGCGCTTCGCTGTCCGAAGATCGAAAACTTTGGCGAGGCTTGTTTCAAGGCTCAGATGATTTCGAACGCGTGATGGCGCAAATTTGCCAGGCTGCCGTGCAGCGCGCCGAGCGCGAGGGCAAGTTGGTCATGACCAAAGTCGTGGGTGGGTTTATCGCCACCAAGTAGCGACGCAAAGGAGACGACGTGAACATTCGTGGAGAAAAGATGCTGTTTCTCGGCGCACATCCCGATGACATCGAATTGGGTTGTGGGGCTTTGTTGGCTCACGTTGCCCGGTTGACGGAAGTCCGCTGCATTACGCTTTCCGACAACCAGAAAAACCCAAAATTGAAGAATATTCCGGAGGAGCATTTCCGCAGCATGGAGGTCCTGGGGTTGTCCAGAGACTGCGTGGTACTCGACAAATTTGAGACGCGTAATTTTCCCCGCGACCGGCAGCAAATTTTGGAATATCTCTACACCGTGAATCACAAGTATGCTCCGGACATGGTATTCGTTCACACCAAAGCAGACATCCACCAGGATCACCGCATCGTGACGGAAGAGGCGCTGCGCGCCTTTCGTGGTGTGACGGTGTTGGGTTTCGACGTCTTTCGCAGCAGCTATGGTTTCTTCCCGCACTTTCTCATCGAAGTCGATGAAAAGGATGTCGAATTGAAACTCAAGGCTCTGGCGCAGTACGCGACGTACGCCGATCGTTACTATTTCTCCCCCGAGGTCGTCCGGGCGACGATGGTGCGTAATGGCGCCTTGGCGGAGAGACCGTTTGCGGAGGGTTTCGACATCCTGCGCATGGTGGCGAAGTTCCAATAATGTTGGCAGGTCATAGCTTGTACTCCCGCCTTTCGTCCGTCTGCGTCTTACCAGAAGTTCGGGTGAATCTGGGGAAGGTTATATTCGCTAAACGCATCAGGTTGAGAAACCGATGAAGACGATGCATCCGGTTTCGCAGCCGCTGGATTCGAATGTGTGGGAAGACGTGCCCCATTGTTCGCTTTGTCGAAGCGGACAGGATCAGCATGCCATCTTCACGCAGCTCGAGGACGCTGGTGCCCGCTTGCAGTATCGGATTTGTGAGCAATGTGGCTTGATTTTCCAATCGCCGCGAATGAATCAAGCTGCGCTCGACAGGTTTTACATGGAGCAGTATCGCAAGACCGTGCAGGATTCGGAAGGGCCGACGGAAAAAGATCTCCGCGTTCAAGCCGGCCGGGCAAGCGCCATGTCGCAGTTCATGCATCGAGACGTCGCTGAAATCCATCGCCATCTCGATATCGGTAGTTCTGCAGGAACGCTACTGGCCAAGATCGGGGCGGATTACGGTTGTGAGAGTGTGGGGATCGAACCCGGTGAGGCGTACCGCGCCTACGCGGCGCAAAGAAATTTACGCGTAGTCCCCGAGCTTGAGACGCTGGAAGCGGAAGGGGAGAGCCCTTTCGATCTGGTCTCGATGTCGCATGTGCTGGAGCATCTGCCAGACCCGCTGGAATATCTACGACATCTGCGCCAGCGCTGGATTGTTCCAAACGGGTGGATGTTAATCGAGGTCCCTAACCTTTACGGACATCAAACTTTTGAATTGGCACACCTTTTTGCCTTCTCAGCGGCGACGCTGAGAGAAATCTTGCAGCAGGCTGGCTTTGAAATTGTACGAATGCACAGCCATGGACAGCCCCGATCCCGACTCATTCCGCTCTATCTGACGGTGCTTGCCCGCCCTCACTACGGCGATTCAACGCAGAGACGAATTCGCTCAGGCAGTTCCGGCGTACGCGTGCGCAGACGTTTGGGCATGCTTTGGCGCCGCATCGCCACGTCTATCTTTGCCAAGTGGGCATGGCTGCCTTGGCCGGCCCAGGAATGATGGTACGAAATGATCACCGTTGGAATTTGTGCTCAGGAAGGCCGGAGCTACCTGGATGAAACGTAGGTATTACTTCCCTATCACACTTTCGATGTATCCCGTCCTTTCACTTTTAGCGACCAATATCGCCCAAGTGCAATGGCTGGATGCGCTGCGCGCCTTCATCGTCTCCATCTTGATCGCCTGCATCGTATACGCACTGCTCGATTTTTGGCTCCGGGATGACTTGCGCGCCGCCGTTCTCTCGACGTTTTTCCTTTTGTTGTTTTTCAGTTATGGACACGTTTATACCTTGATCGAGGATCTGACTCTTTTTTCAATAAACATTGGTAGACATCGATACTTGTCCGTTGTGTGGGTATTATTATTTATCCTTGGATGGGTTTGGGTTAAGAAGTCATATCGATTTTTCACCGAGATGAGAGGCATATTTAATATTGCATCCATCATTTTGGTATCAATTCCAATCTTGAAAATCCTTTCCTTCGAGATTGCCCCGTCGCATACAACAGTCGATACCGAAAATGAAGAGACTTACGAACTTGAACTTGTGGACGTAATAGACGACAGTCGAGCACCTGAAATCGATACACTCCCTGATATCTATTACATCATCTTGGATATGTATACACGGGGAGATATATTAAAGAATGAATTGAATTTTGATAATTTCTCTTTTCTAGAAGATCTCGAAGAACTTGGTTTCTATATTGCCTCTTGTAGCAATAGTAACTATGGAAGTACTGTTCTATCGTTAGGTTCAAGTTTGAATTTAAAATATTTCCAGGATCTTATTCAGGATGACAGCACAATCAGTCCAAGCAAACTGGGTATTTTTGTGAAGGACAACTGGCTTCGCAATATACTTGCAGATTATGGCTATCAGATTATTGCATTTGAATCAGGATTTTCCCCTACGGAATGGGACGATGCGGATCGATATTTAACGCCACACAAAAGAGGAATTTTCGATGGATTAAATCCGTTTGAAAGTATGTTTGTAAGAACGACAGTAGGGATATTTCTTTTCGAAGTACGCGACTATCTTCCCACAAGTCTCGTTGCGGCTTTGGATGGTGCATACTACCAACACCGGGAGCGCATTTTATTTACCCTGGATGAAATCGAGAACGTTCCAAATATTCCCGGGCCAAAGTTTGTATTTGTCCATATACTTGCTCCTCATAATCCGTTTGTATTTGGACGAAATGGTGAGCCGCTTCGTAGGAATTTCTTTTTTACGTTGAACAAGGATAGGGATAGTGATACTTGGGATGAATTTGCTCCGGGGTATGTCGATCAAGTAATCTTTCTTAACACTCGTATAAAGGAAATAGTAACGCGTATATTGGAGGTTTCAGATCTCTCTCCGATCATCATTATTCAAGGGGATCACGGGATCCCGCGATTGTCTGAACCAGCCGACAGGTTTGCAATATTAAACGCATATTATCTCGCGGGGTTCCCAGAAGCAGAGTTATACTCTAGTATTTCTCCCGTAAACACCTTTCGATTAGTCCTTGACACCTTATTCGGCACTAACTTGGGCTTCGTAGAAGATAAAAGTTATTCCGCATCACTGAAAGCGTCTCCTTTAGTTTTTGAGGAAGTGCCTGCGATCGGGAACTCATGTGTTCCTGGGGAATAATGATATAGCAAGTCTTTATTGATTGTACGAATCATTCAAAGGGATTGTGTAACAAACGATGCGTTTTCTGATTAGCGGATTGGGATCGATTGGCCGAAGGCATTTGAATAATCTCGTCGCGCTCGGCCAAACCGACATCGTTCTACATCATACGGGCAAGAGTACGTTATCCGACGATGAACTCGCCGGATACCCGACCGAAACCGATTTGAAAGACGCGCTTGATCGCTGGTCCCCGGACGCGGTGATCGTGTCCAATCCCACCGCCCTGCATCTCGAGGTCGCCATCCCCGCGGCGCAGGCGGGCTGTTCCATCTTGCTGGAAAAACCGATTTCCCACACGCTGGACGACGTGGCAGCTTTGCAGGCAGCAGTTGAGGCGGGTGGCGGAAACGTCCTTGTCGGCTTTCAGTTCCGCTTCCACCCAGGCCTGCGGCATGCGGCGCAGCTTTTGCGCGAGCAAGTCATCGGAAAACCGATCAGCGTCCGCGCCCATTGGGGTGAATACTTGCCCGGGTGGCACCCGTGGGAGGATTATCGCAACTCGTACAGCGCACGCCACGATTTGGGCGGCGGTGTGCTGCTGACGCTCTGCCACCCCTTTGATTATCTGCGCTGGCTGTTTGGCGAGATCTCCTCATTGACTGCAATCGCAGGCAGGTACGGGAAACTGGATCTCGACGTCGAAGATACTGCGGCGGTCCTTCTGGCATTCCAGGATGATGTCCTCGGCATGGTTTATCTCGATTACAACCAGCAACCTGCCAGTCACTGGGTTGAAATCAGCGGCACACAGGGAAGCGTCCGCTGGGACAACGCCAGCGGGGCGGTTCGCTGGTGGACTTCTAAGAAGCAGGATTGGGAGACGTATTCCCCTGCGGATGGATTCGAGAGGAACACATTGTTCTTGGATGAGATGCGGCATTTTGTCGACGTTGCGCGGGGTGATGCCGAACCACTTTGCACGCTTGCGGATGGTATCCAGGCTTTGAAGGTCGTCCTGGCGGCGAAACGATCTGCTGCACAACATAAAGTTGTGGATCTGGATTCTCGGTGATCCGTCGCCGTTTGAGGAGAAAAATGAGCCGAATACCAAGTGATATAATTTTCGAACCGTTTTCCAGGCTAACAGCTCGAAAGCGTGGCTTGAAGGTCAGGATGGTTACATACGTGTGCACCGGGGTTGAAAAATCGGCGACGGCAGGCGAGTCGATTTGTCTCTCATGGGACGGTGATGGATGAGTGAATTGCCCACTTTTTTCGATCTATCAGGGAAAGTGGCAGTCGTTACGGGGTCCGCTGGTCTGCTTGGATCCGGCTTTTGCCGCACCTTGGCCGAGGCGGGCGCTTCGATTGTGCTGGCGGACAACAACGCTGAGGCGAACGGACGTTTGGCGGACGAGCTGACTGCGGATAGTTACGCCGTCCTCGCCGTAAACAGCGATATCGCCGATCCGCGTTCGGTGGAAGCGTTGGTCGACCAGACGCTGCAGCGCTATCAGCGTCTTGATATCTTGGTCAACAGCGCCGCGCTGGATCCCAAGTTTGACCCGGAGCATCAAGATGAGCACTCGAGCAGCTTCGAAGATTATGCGCTAGACGACTGGAATCAAGCGTTGAACGTCAACCTGACCGGGATGTTCCTGGTCACCCAGGCGGCGGTTCGCCCGATGCTCGATCAGCAGAGTGGCGTGATCGTCAACATCTGTTCCACCTACGGACTTGTGGCACCGGATCAACGCATCTATCAGCGCCAAGGCCAAGCGGACGTATACAAGCCGGTCTATTACTCGGTCACGAAAGCGGGAGTTCTGGGTTTCACGCGCTACCTGGCGGGGTACTACGCCGGCAAGAACATCCGCGTCAATGCGCTGACGCCCGGCGGGGTGTACAACCAGCACGATGAGGCGTTCGTCGAGAAGTACGCCGCGCGGACGATGCTGGGAAGGATGGCAGAACGTTCGGAAATGAATTCCGCATTGCTCTTTTTGGCCTCCGACGCTTCATCGTACATGACAGGCGCAAATCTCGTCGTTGATGGGGGCTGGACGGCATGGTGAAGAAAGTCGAGGTTCTGGCAATTATTCCCGCGCGGGCGGGATCGAAATCCATACCGAAGAAGAACGTGCGTCTCTTCGCCGGGCATCCGCTGCTTGCCTACAGCGTCGCGGCTGGATTGCAAGCCCAAAGTGTGTCGCGTGTCATCGTCTCCACGGACGATAAAGGATTCGCCGCGGTCGCACGCAATTACGGGGCGGAGGTTCCTTTCCTGCGGCCGGCGGAACTGGCCGCGGATGAGGTGACCGATCTGCCGGTTTTCGAGCATGCGTTGCAATGGCTGCGGGAAGAGGAAAATTACCGTCCGGACGTGGTCGTCCAGTTACGGCCAACTTCCCCCATCCGTCCTCGCCACTGTGTGGACCGGGCGGTGGAAATCTTGCTCGAGAATCCCCGGGCGGACTCGGTGCGCGGCGTCGTCCCTTCCGGTCAGAATCCATACAAGATGTGGCGTTTGACGGACGATGGCGCTATGGAACCTTTGCTGAAAGACGCCGGACAGGAATCCTACAACATGCCGCGTCAGGAACTCCCAGCGACCTACTGGCAGACCGGCCACATCGATGCCATTCGCACGGAGACGATTGTGGAGAAGAAATCGATGAGCGGGGATACGGTCCTGCCGCTGCTGCTCGATGCGCAGTACACCGTCGACATCGACACGCTCGAAGATTGGCGGCGTGCGGAATACCGCTTGTCGCGCGGCGATCTCGAAGCGGTCTATCCCGGCCGGGAACCAAGACCGTTTCCCGCGTCCGTTTCCATGTTCGTCCTGGATTTCGACTGTGTGCTGACCGACAACCGGGTCTGGGTGGATGGAGCCGGCAACGAGTGGGTTGCCGCCAATCGGGGCGACGGCTGGGGAATCGCCCGCTTGAAGGAACGTGGTGTTCACGTCGTCGTTCTCTCGACGGAATCCCACCCGGTGGTGACAGCGCGCTGCCGCAAGCTTGGCATTGCAGTGAAGCAAAATCTTGCCGATAAAGCTTCCGCCTTGAGAGAGCTGCTCGATGAAAGCGGCGTGAATCCTGCGGAAGTGGTTTTCCTGGGGAACGATGTAAACGACGTGCCCTGTTTTCCGCTCGTGGCTTGCGCGCTTGCCGTCTGCGACGCTCATCCCCAGGCTCGAAACGAAGCGGACATGGTGCTCCAGAACCCCGGTGGACACGGGGCCGTCCGAGAACTCTGCGATTTGGTGATTCGTCAAATGGATGAGGTGGCTTAATATGCCCAGAGAGATACAAATAGGTGATCGGCGCATCGGTGAAGGTCATCCGACGTACATCGTGTCGGAAATCGGCATCAACCATAACGGCGATCTTTCCCTCGCCAAGGCGCTGATCGACGCCGCAAAAAGCGCCGGTGTGGATGCGGTCAAATTCCAGAAGCGCACGCCGGAACTGTGCGTTCCGCAGGAGCAGCAGACTCAAATGCGGGATACGCCCTGGGGCTATGTCTCCTACCTCGATTACCGCCATCGGGTCGAGTTTAGCGAGGAAGAATACCGTGAGATTGAAGCCTATTGTAAATCGCTCGATCTTACCTGGTTCGCTTCGGCCTGGGATGAACCTTCGGTGGATTTTCTCGAAAGGTTCGATCCTGTCTGCTATAAGATCCCTTCTGCGGCGCTAACCGATCACGCGCTTTTAAAGCACATCCGTACAACCGGAAGACCGGTTATCCTGTCGACGGGAATGTCGACGATGGATCAAATTCGTGCCGCAGTCGACATTCTGGGCACGGATGATTTACTCATCACTCATGCGACGAGTTCCTATCCATGTGATCCGACGGATTTGAATTTGAAGATGATTTCAACATTGTTGGAAACCTTTCCTTGTCCGATTGGTTATTCCGGGCACGAAGTGGGATTGGTACCATCCGTGGTAGCGGTTGCAATGGGTGCTTGTTTGGTCGAACGACACATCACGCTGGATCGGGCCATGTGGGGTTCGGACCAGGCAGCTTCTGTTGAGCCGGGTGGTTTCCGGCGATTGGTTAAGTACATTCGTGTCACGGAGGCAGCACTTGGGGATGGGGTTAAACTGGTTTACGACAGTGAAATGTCCTCCATGCACAAACTGCGGCGTGTCGGCGGTTAAATGAGTCTTCCTTCTCGCTGGCTGCGATCGGCAGCCTTTCAACTTCGTTGTTGGATCGAATCTAATCGTCAAAGGCCAAGGCTGCGAAAATTATGGCGCGAAGTCGACAGGTTGGCACCCCCTTTCCCGGATGATGAACGCCCTGTCGTTTTTTTCAATGCCTCGACGCGAACATGGGGGGTGAGTCAAAATGCGGCGTTCAGTCTATTGGCATCCTGGGGACTTCGTTTAGACGGTATCCCTATTCGCTATTTGGTGTGCCTGCGCGGGATGCAGCAATGCATGCTGGGTACGAATCGTAAACGCATGGGTTTGGTGCCTCCATGTAAATCATGTGTGCGCCTCAGCAGGCAAATGTATCCGGGTGATCTGCTTAATGCGATCGAGACTCCTAACGAGGGATGGGATTCACTCCCCGATTTCTCTGAGCGTAAAACACTCGTATCTCTGCTAGAAGTGGAATATCTCGGACTGAGAATTGGTGAACTCTGTCTGCCTTCGTTGCGTTGGGTGCTGCGCAGGTATAACATTCCCGACACCGCAGAAATTCGTGAGTTGTATAAGAAATATTTGCGCTCCGCCATGCACGTTGCGCAGGCTTTTATACAAATCATTACACGAACGCCACCACGTGCCGTTATTGTGTTCAACGGAATCACATTCCCGGAAGCCGTTGTGCGTCAAATCGCAATCGAACGAGGAATACCCGTTATAACCCACGAGGTGGGCGTTCGGCCTTTTTCGGCCTTTTTTACTCATGGGGAAGCAACGGCTTACCCGATCGAAATTTCGGATGATTTCCGTCTCACGTTTGAAGAAATTGCTCGGTTGGAAACTCTTCTTTCCGAACGTTTCAAGGGTGATTTTTCTATGGCGGGAATTCGCTTTTGGCCGGAAATGCGCAGCTTGAGTGAGGCGCTAATGGCCAAAATGGAGGGTTACGACCAGACCGTAGCTGTGTTTACAAACGTAATATTCGACACGAGCCAGGTGCATGCGAACGTTATTTTTGATGACATGTTTGACTGGTTGAAGAAGGTTATCCATTTTGCCAAGAAGCATCCCCGCACACTGTTCGTAATTCGTGCCCATCCAGACGAATTACGTCCCGGAAAAGAAGCTCAGGAAACCGTCGCAGAAGTGGTATCGGAGATGAATGTCGCGGGCATGGAGAATGTGGTACTTATCCCTCCACTCGAATTCGTGAGTTCGTACGATCTGATTCGGCGATCCAAACTTGTGATGGTCTATAATTCATCCATCGGGTTGGAGGCCACGCTGCTCAACCGTGTTGTGTTATGCGGCGGGGCTTCGAGATATTCTCGATACCCGACGGTGTACTTGCCGGAAACGGTGGAGAATTACTTCCAACTGGCGGAGAAATTTATTAACGAAGATGATCCCAAACCGCCGCAATCCTTTGTTGATGAAGCCAAGCGTTTTTACTACGTCCAACATTTCCTGAGTTCGTTGGATTATTCGCCATTTCTAAGTCCACACAAGACATTCCCGGGATACGTTTCCTTCTCGGATTTTGATGTACGAACACTGCATCCGATCCAATGCCGTGAGAATGCGATCGTCGAGTGCGGCATTCAGTCCAATCGGCAAATGATTTACGAGCGCAGTGACGTGAATACATGCAATTGAGCCGAAAATGGATGAGAATGGGTGTGAAGCTTGGAGAAGCTTGCTTGCGAATATGCTGTCGACCTCGTTCGTTGAAGTCGCTGCATCCTACGAGGTGAGATGGTCGTGCAATCCATAAAGCAATTCATGAAGCAGGTAACCCCCAACGTGCTGTGGCGCCCGATTTCCAACCTGTATTGGTACTGGTACAACCGTGGGCGCCATAGTCTGGCCGCAGCGGTCAGCGTCCGCCGCCGGAGAGATACGGGACGCTTGCGGGCGTTCCATAACATGTACCAAGGGCAGCGCTGCTTCGTGATCGGAAACGGGCCCAGTCTGCGCAAGACCGATCTGAGTTTCCTCCGCGATGAAATTACCTTCGGCGCGAATCGACTCTATTTGAATTTTCCTGAGATGGGATTCACGAGCACCTTCCTGGTGATCACCAACATCCTCGTCATCGAACAATGTGCCCGCGATCTTCAAGCCTTGGCCATCCCGAAGTTCATCACCTGGCGCGCCAGAAAGTGGTTGAAGGACGATGCGCGCACGATCTTCCTGGACACGGATTACACGCTGCCCGAAAGGTTCGCGCAGGACATCTCCGGAAGGGTGTACGAGGGGAACACGGTGACGTACACGTCGCTCCAATTGGCCTATCACATGGGGTTCTCGAAAGTGATCCTCATCGGTGTGGATCACCACTACGACACGAAAGGACCGGCGAACAAGGTCGTGGTTTCGCAGGGGGAGGATCCCAACCATTTCCATCCCGACTACTTCGGCAAAGGTTTTCGTTGGCAGCTTCCGGATCTGGTCGGTTCCGAGCGGGCCTATAAAATGGCACAGGAGAACTTCGCCCGCGATGGGCGCGAGATAGTTGACGCCACCATCGGAGGCTGCTTGACGATCTTCCCCAAGGTAAAATATGAAGATCTCTTCTAACTGCGGACGTTTCACGCGTCTGCCGCTTGTACGATTTGAATCTGTGCAGAAACAGGGACGGGAAGCGTCATGACTGGAATGGATCCGCGCTGTTCGATCGTCATTCGCGCGTTTAATGAGGAGAAACACATCGGGCGTTTGCTGACCGGAATCATGCACCAGAGCGTCCATCAGGTTGAAACCGTCCTGGTCGACTCCGGATCGAGCGACGCCACGGTGGCGATTGCCTCCCGTTATCCGGTCAAGATCGTGCACATCCGTCCCGATGAATTCACTTTCGGACGTTCGCTCAATCACGGCATCGAGCAAGCGACTTCGGAATTCGTCGTCATCGCCAGCGCGCATGTATATCCCGTATTTCCGGATTGGCTGGAAAGGCTGCTGGAGCCGTTTGAAAAACAGCCGGTCGCGCTGGTGTACGGCAAGCAGCGCGGCAATGAATCCACTCACTACAGCGAGCAGCAGCATTTTGCCAAATTGTTTCCGGAGGAAAGCACCGCCGTCCAACGGCACCCCTTCTGCAACAACGCCAACTCCGCTGTGCGTCGTTCGTTGTGGCTCCAAAACCCCTTCGACGAGGAGCTGACCGGTCTGGAAGATATGGCCTGGGCAAGTTGGGCTATCCAGCAGAACCACGTCTTGTCGTATGCGGCGAATGCGGAAGTCGTTCATGTACACAGCGAAACCTCGCGCCAGATTTACAATCGCTACCGGCGGGAGGCGATCGCCTTACGCCGCATCAAAGCGGAGGAACGATTCCATTTCGGGGATTTCTTGCGCCTCTATTTTTCGAACGTGATGAGCGACGTGTGGCATGCGCTGCGTGCAGGCGTCTTCTGGCCGGAAGCGAGAGGAATTCTTGTGTACCGCCTGATGCAATTCTGGGGTACGTACCGCGGTTTTTCGTTGTCCAGGCCTCTATCGGCTTCCATGAAGCAGGTTTTCTATTACCCGCGCGGGTTCCACACTGCCGCCATCAAGCCGCGCCGCGATATGGAGCCGATCGATTATCAGAGTGTTTGATGGCGCTGCCGAGCGGGACGGTCGACGTTTGGATCGATAAAGCCACAACAACTACGGTTAAGGATCGCAGAACATGATCGATGAAGAGAAAATCGTCGCCCTGGTTCCGATGCGGCATCATTCGGAAAGGGTGCCCGAAAAGAATTTCCGCTTGATGGCCGGAAAGCCGCTCTTCACGCATATTCTCGAGACACTGCATGCCTGTCCTGAGATTTCGCAGATTGTAGTCGACACCGACAGCCCGGTTATCGTCAGCGGGATCGCGGAACGCTTCCCGGATGTCCTGCTCATCGATCGTCCGGAGCACCTGAGAGCCGATGACGTACCGATGAACGCCGTGCTGCTGCACGACATCTCACAATGCGAGGCGGAGATCTACCTTCAAACGCATTGCACCAATCCATTGCTGCGCGCGGAAACCATTTCGCAGGCAATTGCCGCCTTCCGGCGAGGGCGTCCGGAATATGATTCCCTTTTCTCAGTCACCAGGCTGCAGACGCGTTTGTGGGACGTCGATGGAAATCCTGTCAACCACGATCCGTCCATTCTACTGCGAACGCAGGACCTCACACCCGTGTACGAAGAAAATTCCTGCATTTACATCTTTCAAAGATCTATCTTTGTCGACCGCAAGAACCGCATCGGTCATAAGCCAATACTGTTCGAGATCGAAGGCGAGGAAGCGTTGGACATTGATAAGGAGCTCGATTTCTTGATCGCCGATCGCTTGATGCAGGAACGCTTACGTAAACAATCGGAGAGAAGCAAATGACGACCCGCGTACTTGTATCCGCGCCCTACATGCTCCCACACCTCGATCGTTTCCGACCGATCTTCGAGCGAAGCGGCATCGAGCTGGTGACTCCCGAAGTCGTCGAACGTCTCTCGGAAGAGGAGCTGCTCCAACTGGTCGGAGAAATCGATGGGGCGATTTGCGGTGATGATCGTTTCACGCCGTGCGTGCTGCAAGCGGCCGTCCCGCGCCTGAAAGTCATCTCGAAGTGGGGAACGGGTATCGATTCGATCGATAAAGAAGCGGCGCAGCAACTCGGGGTGCGAGTTTGTAACACCCCGGGCGCGTTCGCGGACCCGGTCTCAGACAGTGTTATGGGCTACATTCTGTGCTTCGCCCGCCGGCTGCCCTGGATGGACCGGAACATGAAGCAGGGCGAGTGGGAAAAGACGCCGGCGAAATCGCTGCGCGAATGCGTATTGGGCGTGGTGGGAGTCGGCAATTGTGGCAAAGCCGTTCTGCAGCGAGCGCAGGGATTCGGCATGCGTTTGCTCGGGAACGACATCCAGGAAATTTCACCGGCTTTCATCGATGAAGTGGGCGTGACGATGATGAATCTCGCAGATTTGCTGCCGCAGGTGGATTTCCTGAGTTTGAATTGTGACTTGAATCCCACCTCCTTCCATTTGCTGACACGGGAGCGTCTACAATGCCTGCGATCTTCGGCCGTCGTGATCAACACCTCGCGTGGTCCGGTGATCGACGAGAAGGCGTTGATCGAAGCGCTGCGTGAAGGATGGATCAGCGGCGCCGCACTGGACGTTTTCGAAGACGAACCGCTGGCAGTGGATCATCCACTGCGCTCGATGGATCAAGTGATGCTGGGGCCTCACAATGCAAACAGCAGCCTCGCCGCCTGGGAACGGGTGCATAGGAATACGATCCGCAATCTCTTCGAGGGTCTGGGAATTTCGCCCCCGGATGATCTGGATCGTTATTAAGCCACTCGGCCACTTTTGGCGTGGCGCATCAACAACGTTCGATTGGTAGACTTGATCGGACGCGCAATTTGAGGCGGGCTCGAATCGCCGTATGAAAAGGAGAACCCTATGAAGCGGGTAGCGATTATCACGGGTGCAGCGGGCGGCATCGGCCGGGCGGCGGCAGAAACATTCCATGCTGCCGGATATGAGGCGGTCGGCATCGATCGCAAGGAAGTGAAAGATTTCCCGGCGGGAATCAGCCTTTATAAAGTAGACTCTTCTTTAGAAGATAGTGTGTTGGCGTTTGCCGCGCGTATGCGTGAGCAGCACGAGAAGATCGATGTCCTGGTCAACAACGCCGCAATTCAAATTTGTAAATCCATGGTCGAGATGACGGTGGATGAATGGGATGCTACGATGGCATCGAATTTACGCTCGATATTTCTCATGAGCCGTGAGCTGTATCCGCTGATTAAGGCGGCAAAGGGGGCGATCGTCAACGTAAGCTCCGTCCACGCCATAGCGACTTCGAACGACATCGCTGCTTATGCGGCCAGCAAAGGCGGCATTCTGGCCTTGACCCGGGCGATGGCGCTTGAATTTGGAAGCGATGATGTGCGCGTGAACACGATCCTGCCCGGTGCAGTCGACACGCCCATGTTGCGAGACGGTTTGAGTCGTGGCCATGTTTCTGGAACGCTGGAAGAACGAATGCAAGCGCTGGCGTCAAAAACGGTGTTGGGACGAATTGGCCAGCCGGAAGAGATTGCGAAAGTCATTCTTTTCTTATCGGACGGCGGAGAATCGGGATTCATGACGGGTCAATCGCTGATCGTGGATGGCGGTGCATCCGCGAGGTTGAGCACGGAGTGAGATGGCGAAGTCCTTTGCCTAGGAGGTTCTGTTGATACTTGGGTTACTGCCCCTGGCTGTTTTAATTGGGCTGATCCTTCTCCTGGCGAATCTGCAGCCCGGCTGGAGTTGGCGCCGGGCCTACTTGCGCGCGGCGGTTTTATGGGGAACTTACATCGTATTGTTGAACGAACTGCTGAGTATTTGGAAGGCGATAACGCTCGTCGGATTGGTAATTGTCTGGTCTCTTCCCCTTTTGGGGACGATCGTTTTTTTCTTCGTTCGTGCAAAGAGCGGCCATAATATTCGCATTCCACGTCCTGGACGGCCGAGGGGGTTGTCTCAGGGTTTTCTGTTCCTCGGAGTTGTCCTCATTTTATGTGTAACGGCTGTTCTCGCCTGGTATTCCCCACCACAGACGTGGGACACACTCAACTATCACATGCCGAAAGTCGCGCACTGGGCGCAAAATCAATCCATCCATCATTACACCACCGGAATAGAAACACAGAATTACATGTCACCGGGGTTGGAATACGTCGTGCTGCAATTTTATATTCTTTCCGGGGGCGATCGTCCTGTAACGTTGGTGAGTTGGTTTTTTGTGTTCAGCAGCCTGATTGGCGTTTCGTATCTCGCCTCGCGCTTCGATCTCGGAAAGACGGCGCAGCTCTTCAGCGTGCTTTTTACGGCCACGCTTCCCATGGCCATCGTTCAAGCCTCCGGCATGATGACCGATTGCGCAGTTGCTTTCTGGATGATCGTCGTCGCTGCTGAAGCCGTTACGGTGATGAAAAACGAGGATGATGATTGGACCATCGTCACTCTTGCTTTAGCGGCCGACCTGGCAATACTGACAAAACCCACAGGCTATGCTTTCGCGTTACCTTTCGCCGTTTTAATTATCGTTACACTTCTTCGACGCAGGAATTTTAAACGCTTCGCTCGATCCGCCTTTCTGGCTGTTTTACTTTTCTCGCTGCTCAATGCCGGGCATCTTTACCGTAACCAAGTACGCTACGGCAACGCCTTTGGACCTCGCGGCCGGATTTCCGCATTGATCACCGATGGAATCAACCTACCCATCATCATCTCCAACACCTTGCGCAATGCGAGTCTGCATGCCGGAACACCTTCTCCCTACGTGAACAAGGGAATCTATCTGTTCGTTGAAAAGGTCCACGAGCTTATCGGCATCGATATAATGGATCCAAGAACTACTCATAGCAAACGCTACAAGGTGTTTCCCCCCTCAACACATGAAGATATAACGTCAAATCCGCTGCAGGCGTCATTGATACTGATCGCATTTATCTTGTTGATTTGGCGGAGAAAGAGCATACCGAAGGAAGTCTTCGTATACGGCTTGACCGTGGCCTCATCGTTTATCTTGGTGAGTTCGTTGGTTCAGTGGCAGCTCTACAATGCTCGTCTTCATCAGCCCTTTTTTGTGCTCGCTGCTCCCTGGACGGTATTCATGCTCTACGATGTACTGTCGCAGCGATCGATAAATATTCTCGGTGTGGTTTTGCTGGCTGCATCTTGGCCGTGGCTGGTTCATATTCCTTCGCGGCCGATCATCTACCAACGCGGGGAATCTTACGTCGATGACGTGTTTAACGAGGCGAGAATCGACCTATACTACGCCAATGGCGGACATTTGAAGATTCCACAAACCGAGATCGCCGCGCGGATCCGTGAATCCCAGTGTTCGCAGGTCGGTTTGGTTCTGACGGGGAACGAAGCCGAGTATCCAATTTGGGCGTTGCTCGGCGCGCCAAGGGAGGCGCCGAGAATTGAATGGATGATCAATGACCCGCGTCCTAGTGCCAGCGCTGAAGGGGTTTTTCAACCTTGCGCGATTATTTTACAGCCGTGTGCGGAGGATCAGGGTATGTTCGCCGGGCTGCCGCGGGTATATGAACATAAACCGACGGATTATTGCTTGTATTTAGATCCTGCGATGCAAGGAGATTCGTGATCGTTCCATTATCCGAGAATCGACGGGGGTATTAATCTAAATCTCCTTACATGCGATTCCCACGTATGAGGAGGAGATCGATCGACAGACGGTGTTATAATTTTGACTTTGATGATTAGCTCCTATTTTAAATAATCACGTGACGAGTGGATTGATGTTGGAATTTACTTTGCGATAAACATCCTCAGCGGTCACTATTTTTTACGGTGTATGGCTATGAAAAACGGAAATCGATCGCAGCCGCTTGTCTCCATCGTCACACCTTCATACAACCAGGCTGCGTATATTGAACAAACGCTTCGATCGGTGTTGAATCAAGATTACCCGAATATCGAATACATCGTGATCGACGGAGGCTCGACAGACGGCAGTCAAGCGATCATCGAGCGCTACGCAAATCGTCTTGCGTATTGGGTTTCAGAACCAGACCGTGGTCATCCCCATGCGGTGAATAAAGGGTTTCGTCAAGCGACGGGTGAAATCTTGGCTTTTTTGAATTCGGATGACTTGTATATGGCCGGGGCCGTGCGCCAGGCAGTAGACGCTCTGCTTGATCATCCTGAAGCCGGGATGGTTTACGGTGATGGTTATCTGGTTGATTCCAAAGGTCAATTGCTCGATCCACATTATTACCGCTCGTTTAGTCTTCTTGAGTTACTTTGTAACGATGTATTGCTGCAACCAACAGTCTTTATGCGGCGGGAGATCTTCGAGCAGATCGGCGGTTTGGAAGATGCATATCCTCTCGTGTTTGATCATGTTTTATGGATACGTTTTGCTTCAATCGCTCCAATCGTCCATATACCATCTTTTTGGGCAGTCGAGCGAACACATTCGGATGCGAAAACTGCGGCACGAGCAGCAGAATTCGTGGATGACACGGAACATTTTCTCGCGGATTCCGAAAAACGATCGGATCTATCTCCAATTATCGACGCCAACCGAAAGCAGATACTCGGCAGCCTTGATGTGTATGCCGCTCGTCGATTAATCGACTCGGGACAATACCGGGATGCAACACGAAGGCTAATCCGTGCATTCAGACGCTATCCTTCGGTTGTCTTCCGGTATTGGTATAAGGTCGTACAAGCTGTGTTTAGTGCCCTTGGTTTCGATTGGCTGTTCATGTGGTACCGGCGCACACGCCGAAGGATTAAATTCGGCAAATATCGAATTGTGATCGGCGATCGAGGAGCTGAACTATCGGATTCGACAGGCTCTTAGGTGAGGGATTAATAAATGACAGTTTCTGCAAAGTTCACCGCACAAGAGAATGATCGTGAATCACTTGGTAGCAAGCTGTGGGGCAAACTGATTCGTTCAGATAAACTGAAACGATGGACCAGGACGCTCTTGATCTTGTTCTTCCTCGCCCTCTTACTGTGGATTGCACGCTACTGGCATTTCAAGGATTTTGGATTGTACGAGGATGATCTGACAGTGATTCCGAAAGTTATGGGGATGAATGGCAATCAATATCTCGATTTGTTGATCGATCATCTGTTGATGCTTCATCCGCATGGACGACCGTTGCATAATAGTTTTATATACACCGCTGCATTTCTCGGTTATGGTAATAATCTGTCTTTTCTCTATATATATGGATTCATCATTAATATATTGAGTGTTTTTTTGTTCTACTTCCTCCTTAAGCGGCTTTTTGATGACAACTTTGCCTTGATTGGTGCAATTGCATTTGTGTTATTTTCGGCTGACACAACGCAAGCCTTTCTTACTGCTTCTTTTGGTATTCGTACATCGTTGGTATTCTTGCTGCTCGCATTACACTGTTATATCTCAGAGAAACGTGTTCTCACATACGTTTTTAGCTTGCTGATCTTGTTCACCTACGAGGCGCCGTTTTTTATTATTCTAGCTGCGCCATTACTCGCAAAAAGATGGAACAAGCAACTTGTTAAGGAATTACTCGTCAATGCGGCAGTTCTGTTTGCGCTGGCTATTTCGGTCTATGGTTTTCGAACCGTTGTGGGTGATTTTCGTAGTGAAGGACTGACTTTCCCGGGCATTATCTCCACTAATTTCATGATCACCGGTGGGTTAAAGAAGTG
>CAYYVY010000012.1:58701-61936 GCA_964475265.1 uncultured Anaerolineaceae bacterium
CCACGCCGGTTGTACACATGGTTGAGGGTCCTCTCGTTTCTCTGGGAACATATTTCTACAGGCCCATTCAAACTATACGCTCTTTGAATCTAGAGATCATTTTCGCTATTCTATTCGCATGTGTGTTTCTGTATTTGGTGCTCAGCTTCTATAGTCAGAATAGATTCGATGATTTCATCGATTGGTACAAGCGATTCGGTTGGCGGTCTATAAAATTGTTAAAAAAGCAAGATGAAATTTCTTTTACGAAATCTGACCGGACAGACCGAATCATCAAGCTGTTTATCGCGGGCATTTTGATGCTCGTACTTGCGTATCCTTTAACGTTTACGATTCGTGCGTACGCAATCAGTGGTAGAGATACACGTGTACACGCCGCGGCTGTAGTTGGCGCTGCTGTTGTCTGGGCATGTATCGGGTGGGTATTCATTGCCATTGGCAAAGCTTATGGGAAACGAAGAATCGTGATCTTTCTGTTTACAGTGTTGTTCGCGCTGTTGGTGGGATACGGTTTTGTGATTCAGAGGGATTATGTAGACGCTTGGCGTTATCAGAAGACTTTCTGGACGGAACTTCTGGATATCATTCCCGATGTCGGGGAAGGTGATGTGATCCTGATCGAACCTTCTGGATTGGTGGATACACGTCAAATCGCTGCTAATTATTGGAATCTTCCAAGAGTATTAGACCAGATTTATAAGTACCCTGAAGAATGGGAGTACCCCCCTCGAGTCTACCGTTTGATTCCGGGTTGGGAAGATACTATCGCAAGTAATGGTGGCTCTTTTACGGTGAATGCTTCAAATGTTATATCCCCCGCGCCGTATTATCGCGAGGTTCCTTGTTCTCAGGTTATATTTATTGAAACGGTTTCGGGTTCAATGCAGCGGAGGGTATCAGCATTGAATGTCAATGGTGTTGAGTACTGCTTGAAACCTCTTGATCGAACAGACAAGTTATATGATCCGGGTGTTCTTTATGATTTAATTGTTGACTGGTGAGATATACGAAATCTTACCGCCAGTGAACTGATGGTAAAAACGGAAATTGATTCTAACGATTCGATGTTATTAAAACCGCAACCTCTACTTTTTCAATCAGGGTGATTTCTTTATTTCATTTGCTTGAGTATTCATAAGTGCAGGGATGAAAAAGAAGGAACATGTGAATCAATTTCCGAGTAACGACCCTCCGTTGTGTTAGAGGGATAATACTATAAATCCCTTTGCTTAATTGGAAGAATTTAAGGGTCCAGGTGTTCATGGGTACTGTGATCTTAATCGTAGGTCATTCGTAAAGGTAATCATCCAGCGCCGTGTAGATATCATAACCAAGATATGTCGTATCCTCGAGTAGGACGAATTCCCCTCCTGCGATGCAATTAAATAGAATGCGAAACGAATTTACCGGACTGACACTTGGGTAGAGCATACTCTTACATTCATCAGGAAGATAATACGCATTAAGTATCGCGGCTCGGTTACGTACTGCTTCTTCAGTAGGTTCTTCCCAGTTCAGACCTGGGCTTGCACCATGGTCGGATTGTAGGATGATCACCGTGGGTTTGTGCGAGTTTGTAAGAATGTAATCGATTGTGTCTTTCAATTGGTCTGTGAGATATTGAAGTTCGTTGACATATAAATCTCGGACCGTATCAAAATCTACATCCGTAGCGGCCTTTAATGTGAAAGTTTGATCATAATCAATTGCTTCACCATTTGGACCAAACTTAAATGGACCGTGTGGGGAAAGAATGTGCGTAAATACAAATTTAGGGCCTTCGATATCGATGGTCTTTTTCAGATTCTCAAAGGCTGCTATCACGATTCCTCGCTGAACTTGAAATGGTCTTCTCATGTGGGAGACAATGTACTGATTGAGGGCTGTATCTTGAAAGCCCTCATAATCAAGAATAATCCGAACGATTGAATTATCGATAATCATGCTTTCAAATGGTGTAATTGATTTGAGGATATCCGATGCATTGCTGTTACCAGTATCTGGAGCAAAGAAGTAGTTGGAATCAGGAAATTCAGTCACCCAGAATCCAGATGCGAAACCGACTGTGTCGTAGCCGAGATCTACGAAAATTTGGCGGACAACGTTGTTTCGAATTAGGTTGTTTAAAACATCATTAAACTCATATTTCGGTCCTGCCGCCCCTTCCGGCATGATGTCTTGGATATAGCTCATGTTAAGAGAGGAAGCGAGAGATTGTTGAGTAAAAGGATAATTACAATTACTTTCATAGGCGACATAGAACCCATGATCTTCCAAGTATTGTGAAAACCCAAAATTATCATAGTCGAAAGCACTCTCTAGAACGTCAAAGCGCGCATATTCATCCGTGATAATGTAATACACGTCCGGTTGGTCCTGTGATGGTATCAATGCGGCTTCATTTCCACCGAGGAGAGTGTCATTGCCGTGAGACTTGGCGTAAAAGAATCCAGAGATATGGTAATAGAAAATGGGTAAGAGTGTGGTAAGTACAAGGACAATGGAGATTTTCTGTAGATACTTGTATGTCGATGTGATGTTGCGAATTCGAAACCCGATCAACCAAGTGAAAGTGATCCCCAAGAGTACCCAGAGTGGGATGAAGTAGCGATGTCGACCAAGGATCATGCTGCCAATCTCGATTTGGCGAGCTAAATTGTAGAAATGGCCGTATGAGAATATAAGAAATAGGAACACAGAACTAAGTATCGATCCTTTGTATGGATCTCGAAAAAGTAACGAAAGACATATGAATATTAATAATGCAAGAAGGAATGAGAACAGTAATGGACGAATAATCGCGGAAGTTTGGACTTCAATGAGGTTTTGTGCGTAAAGTGATAATGGTGTATAGATACCAACAAGAACTGCAGGCACGATCAAGTCTATCTTTGCAAATCTTTGAACTATTCCCATAATCGAAAATCCTTTGAGTTATCTATCTTTAATATTAGATTGAACTCTTATTAGATTCGTTGTCAAGTCTGTATTCACAACCAATTGACATTATATTTGTAAAGTAAAGTTCCACAGAGACGATTAGAGTAAATTTCTGCGCATACTTCCGTGCAAGAACATCAACATCATTCGAAGTGTAACTACCGTAGTGATGGTTTTGATGCCGAGGTAGGATTATACCTTACATGCCTGGAATTATTCCGGACAGAGTGATTTTTAACGACCCTGGATTCAACTACCAAGTGCAACAGCGGGTGAATGATTGAAGAATACCTGA